>JAJFLN010000398.1 GCA_021772705.1 Candidatus Cloacimonadota bacterium
TCAACACACCATGCAAGGAACGGGCGAATCACACCCAGCGCCTGGTTCACGGTGTTCTCAGAGTACAACTTGCCACGGAGGCCAGGCTCCCACTGCAGGGCCTGGTGGTATCTCGTCAGCTCCGCCGGGGTCAGCTCTACAAGTTCTGCATAACGTTTCACAAAACGTGTGAGCCAGGTTTCACAGACGGTGAGAGTGGCCTCGGACTTGCCGGCGTTGCGCAGCTCGGCGAGGTGGGCTTGGACTAGGCGCGAGATCTCGGGTGGCACCGTTCAAACTCCGCCTTCAGTTCTAGGGGTTGCACCTTCGCATAACGCTCTGTGCTGTTGGGGTCGCTGTGGCCCAAGAAAGCTTGGATGTGCGCGAGCTCGGCCCCGCCCTCGAGCAGATGAGTGGCACTGGCATGCCGCAAGAGATGAGGGTAGATCTTGAGACCCAGTCGCTGGCTGTAGCGGTGCACAATCTCACGCAGGTAAGTGTAGCCCAACCGCCCGCCGTTCTGGGGTGATATCCAGAAGGCTTGTTCGTCAGGGTAGGGGCGTAGCTGCGGTCGGCTCTCTCGAAGGTAGCGGTCAATCAGCGCACAGAGCCTGTCACTCAGGGGAAGCAGCCGCTCACGGCTCTTTTTACCTACCACACGCACGGTCTTGCGCGACAAGCTCAAGTCAGACAGGTCCAGCCGGTGAGACTCCCGCCGTCGCATGGCCAGGGTGTAGTAGAACTCCATGATCAGGAAGTCTCGAAAGCCCGAGGACGTTGACAGATCAGGAGCCGCCAACAGTTGCTTGACCTGGTCCACAGTAGGCACCTCAATCTCCGCCACCGCAAATACCCGGTGAGGCATCGGATACAGGGTGAAATCCACCAGAGTGTGACCGTTGTCAAAAGCCCAGTTCAAGAACAGCCTCGGGACCTGCATGCTCTTGTGAATGAAGGCAGCACCAAACCCACGACCCCAACGCCCCGGCTGTTTTTCCAAGTGCTCACGGTAACTGGTGAAACACTCGAAATCCACGATGCCAATATGGTCGGCTCCCACGCTCTCGAGAAAGGTGAAGAAGCTCTCCAGGTAACGCCGGTCGCCATTCACTGTTACCTCGGCCACGTACAGCGCCCGGCTGGTTAGAAACGGCTCTAACAATTCTCGCGGGGATGACATCTCAAGAACACCTGTCGTAAGTCTGTGATTTCCACTCTGGTGTAACGCTCGGTGCTGCTGACATTGGCCCAGCAGCTTCTGTAACTGACGAAGCCCAGCTTTACGAGCCAGCATGTGAGTGGCCGTGCAGTGGCGCAATATATGAGGCGTGACCTTCATCGAGAGCTTCGCCTGCTCACCAATCACTCGCACCAGATCCGTCAGACTCTCACCTCTCAGCGGTCGCCCCAGCGAGTTCAAAAAGAGCACTTCATTCTCGGCGTCTCGTACTAACCACGGCCGACTCTTGACCAGGTACGCTTCCACCCACAGAGCCGCCGGCTCACCCAGTGGTAACACCCGCCCCTTGCTTCCTTTGCCACAGCGCACTCTCAGCTCTAAGCGGTGTAGGTCCACGTCCTCGATAGTCAGAGCCCGCAGTTCCGCGTTTCGGATGGCACTCGAGTACAGCACCTCTAAGATCGCGCGGTCCCTGAGTCCCAACGGAGTCTCCACATCAGGCGTCTCGATGAGTTGCTCCACCTGCTCCTCGGTCGGCAGCTCCGGCGGCAGCGTGTCAGGGGCTTTCGGTAGCTTCACATCCCTGGCGGGATTGCTCAGGATGAACTGCTCCGTGTACAGATAGCGCACAAAGCAGAGCACCGCCCCGAGTTTGCAGCTCTGGGAGCTCACCGCCAGTGGCTCCCCGTTGGGCTTGCGCTGGTTATGAAGGTGCAGCCGGTAGGCGTGGATCTGTTCACGCGAGATCTCAGAGACGTCCTTGAGCCCCTGTTCGGCAAGAAGCCTCAGAAACAACCGAGTCTCCAACGTGTATCCGTACACCGTGGCCTGCGACCGGTTCAACAACCTCAAGTACTCGGCGAACCTTTCACACCACAACTCCACCTTCACGACTGCACCCACTTAAAAATGAGCGTGCGCCAGCACCCTTCTAAGAAGATACTTACAAGGTTAGTAGAGAGTCTATTTCTATGTTCTGAGGTGGTCAGGACCACTTTGTTTGCTCCTCCTCTTAATCGAGAAGTCCGTCGTATCGTAACAACTTTAGTGGGTGCTCTAAGCATTTCTTGAACAGGTCGAATGGTCGACCCAAAACGCGCTAGAACGCCATGAATACTAACTTCAACCTGTTCGCACAGGTCTGCACAGGTATGTATAGGTTGTGCTGCGCACGGCAAGTGTTTGGGGTCAGTGCTCAGGCGTTAACGAGAGCCTCACCACACAGAGCCGTGCGCAGCACATCGGGGTGGACGAGACCATGGATCGGGGAGGGTTGCTCGCCCTCTGCCAGCACCACCGTGTACTCGTAGGCCTTGCCGTTGGATCCCGAGAGCACCGCCAAGTACTCCATGTCCACCAACTCCGCCACGTTCTCGGTCACCCGACGCTGAGGCCAGCCGAGATTCTCTCGCAACTGACGCCGAGTGAAGGAGCCTTCAAGAGTTCTGGCTCTGTCTAGCAACTCCCGAGCCGACATCGACAGCTCGTGCAAAGTGTCTCGCAACACATCTTTGGCCAGGTCGTAAGCCAGCTGGTAATCCTCCAGCGTAGCCTCCACGTACTCAACGGGATCGCCCGTCGGACCCGTCACTGTCTTTCGAGCTCTCTGGTGCTGGTGCAGGAACGCTGAGGCCTCAATCAGACACAGAAAGCGCTCGTTGTCCCGCCGGGTTCGCAGCCACTTGGTGGGGAACGTCAGTTGGTGAACGTAAGGGATCACCACCTTGACCTCGTCGAGCATCCGTTGGGCATTGTGATGACGCTCGAGGATGCTCTCCCGTTCAGAACGCTTCAACCTCATGAGGCTGCGGGTGTCTCTCTGGCGAGCATGAATCCGCTGGGTCTGGTCCTCGGTCTCGTCCAGGTAGATCTCAAAACAACGACTAGCGTTCTCTTGGTTGATGTGCCGGCTGGTCGTCGTCTCGAGGTACGCAATTGGACCCTCGACCTCGAACTCTTGAGTCCTCATCTTACCCGTGGCCGGGTCCTTGATGACCACCGCCTGGCGGATCATGTGCGACGACTGCAAGATCCGAATGTAGTAGTCCGCGGCCT
>JAJFLN010000399.1 GCA_021772705.1 Candidatus Cloacimonadota bacterium
GGGCCTTCTCGAGGCTCTGGCGAAGCGCCCGGGCCACGTGCTCGGTCCGGGCCAGATACTGCTGCCGCTTCCGGTTGACTGCCGGCCAGTCCGTCAGCGTCGAGGCATCCCCCACCAGGAGCGCCGCCTGGTCGAAGGGCCGAGGAACGACCACCAGGGCGACCTTGAATGCCTTGGCCACCTCGACCTCCCGGACCACATCGGGACCGAAGGCGGTGGAGCCGACTACCCGGGCCTTGAACCTGAACTGTCCGAATCGCTCGTAGGGGAGATCCTCGAACTGTCGCTGATATAGGATCTCCGCCTTGAAAGCCTCCAGGTCGTAGGCCTTGTGGTCCTCCTTCTTCAGCAGCTCTTTCAGCTCCTGGAGGCGAATCATTTCCGTCAGATCCATGGCGCCTGGATCCGGGGCCAGCACTTCTCTTCGAAGGAGCTCGAAGAGGGGATTCTCGGGATCATTGACCCCAGTTTCAATCTGCCAGATCGCCTCCTGTATTCCCGAATCTGCTAGCATCACCGCCGTGCTGCCCGCCGTGACCCGGCCAGCAGCCGATGTCAGGTGGGAGGCGAAGAACCGCTGGTGTAGCCCGATGATGGTCAGGAGGGCCACTGCGATGACGGCCAGCAAGACCAGGGTCCCCTGCCCGGATCGACGGAGCCGCCGGCCGGAGCCGGCGGCTGCCTGAGGGTTTCCGCGGGGGGGTGGGGTCATCTCATGAGAAGCCAAGGTTTCAGCGGACGGCTGCCAGAACCTTGTCGGAGTAGAAGGCCTGACAGCCCTTCCGGATCACTTCGGCGGGATTGAAACTATTATAGGGTCTCTCGTCGATGGGCACTCCGGAGTAGATCGCGGCGAGGAAGCTGACTATCTCGGCAGCGGCCTCATCCTCGTTCGTCTGGGAGTAGGAGCTTGGCCAGGTACCGGAATCGTTGGACCGGGCCGCGATATCATTCTGCAGCTGCCGGCCCTCGTTCGCCATGGCCAGCAAGGTCATGTCGTGGGCGATCTCGTGATTGATGGTGTGCTGCAGCTCGGGCTGCCAGAAATCCACGTTGGCACTGTATCCATCGGTGGACCACATGGCTGATGTGGGGAGCTTGCTGTCGTCGGCGGCGATGTTGATGGTGATCTGGTGGTTCCGTCCCTTGTAGAGCTGCAGGGCCGTCAGGACCCTCTGAACTCGATCGGGTGTGATGGAGGGACCGGTGATCTGGGCGTTGTACTGGGCCAGGATCTTGTTCACGTCGTTTCCGAAACTGACTGGAGCCTGAGGCCCTGTCAGCCTCGGAGGCGGTGTGCCGTTGCCACCCAGGCCGCCGGTCAGGGTCCCCAGGTTGGGCGTGAGCGCCGTGTTTCCGATGCCTGTCGTGGGCGCTCCGGGAAAGTTGCCTCCCAGGGTGCCTCGCTGGCCGATGGCGGAGATTCCCGACAGGATGCCCCCCAGGATGCCCTGGGTGTCGCCGTTTCCACAGCCGTTGAGAGTGAAGGAAATCACGGTCAGGACGGCAATTGCGAGGGTCTTGGTGGCGTTCGAATTCATCGAGTTCTCCTTGAGTCTGATTCTGGCAGTGGGTCTTCAGGGGGAGAGGGTTCTGCGAGAGAAGGGGTCAACTGATGTTGCTCTGGGCCCACTCGAGGTCGGTGCTCATGGACAGGTCCGGCCGGGAGATGAGGCGCTTCAGGACGAAACGGTGGGGCTTGCCGGCCCGCTTCTCGCCGTCGGCGGGAAAGGTCCACTCTATGGTGACGGAGATACGGCCCAGCCCGTTACCCAGGTCCTTCCACTCCGCGGTCTCCTTGTAGCCATCCTGGTCGAGCTTGGCCAGGTACTCCTTCGGCATCGGAGGCTCGGAACCATTGACGACGTCTTCGATGTCGAGTTCCTGGGTCTCGTCCATATTCTCGAAGTAGCGGTAGTTGAAGGTCAGGTAGGTCTCGAGGATGCGCTTCGCTCTGGGAGCGGCGAACAGGGAGTACTCACTGAAGTGGGACTGGCGCGTTCCGGCGCTCATCATCCCGAACACGGGCAGCAGGCCCAGGCTCAGAACCACACAGGCGATGATGACTTCCACGGAGCTGAATCCCTTGTTGTTTCGCTGATTTCTCATCCTGGCTTCCTTCCTTCCTCTTGTTTCACTCTGACGCCTCCTATAAAGCAAAAGCCGAGCCAACTACAACAACCCGCATCAGCAAAGGATTTCGAATGAGAGATGTGCATGGAGGAGGAAAGTAACCACCCCCCTGGGGGACAGTTTTCTGTCCCCAGGGGGGTGGGAGGGAATCGGGACGTCGGGAAGTCTCAGTAACCCGACAATCAGGCCGGCTTCACTTGCTGGGTCACCAATCCGGCGCAGGCGTGGCACCCTCGGCTCCGGGGAGGAAGGAGGGGGGTCGGGCCTCGAGGTGCGCCCGCCAGGTTGGTGATGGTTCTCCCGTTCATCAGTGTTGCCGGTGACTGGTTGCTCGAGGTGCCGCAATGGAATCAGCTGCTGGAACCACCGGAGTAACCCGATGCAGAGGCCAGCTCGGCGTCGCCGGCCAGGCTGCTGAGTGAGGACTTGAGCTTGTCGGCCACCGCGCCGGTGAAGGTCAGGTCCGGAACCTGCTTGTCGTCACGCCAGAAGGTGAACTTTGGAACCGGGTCACCATCGTTGTAGCCATACCGCTTGCCCGCCTCCGGGTCTTTCAGGACGTCTATCTCGTGGAAGTTGATGACACCGGCATACTCCGACTTGCCGTCCTTCCAGGCTCCGGCCTTGATCACCTTACAAGGAGTGCAGCCCTCGAAGCTCAGGAAGTAGACGTCCAGCTTGGCCTCGGCTGCAGCCTGGCTGTCGCCGGTGCCGGCGGTGGAACTGCTGGAGCTGCTGTCTCCATCGGTCAGCTCGATGGTGCTGTCATCCTGGGCGGCGCTGTCGGTGGTACTGGAGGAGAACGCGAGGCTCGTGCCCGTGGTGGCGGGAGCGGAGGGGCCGCTGCTCAGTGTGCCGCTCGAGGTCGGGGCGCCGGGCAAGGGAGCCGGAGCGGCCCCGTTCGGTCCGTTGTTGCAGCCTGTCAGCATCAAGGTGACCGCCAAGGCGATCACGATTCTCGAGCTCCAGTGGGTGTTCTCGCTTCGGTTCATTGCAATTCCTCCCGTGAATCTGAAGTGGTGGTTGAATTTCGCCAGGAACGAACGGGCCCGGCCGGCGCCTGCCAGGCCGGGCCCGATTGTAGGTCTGTACTAGAGTTCCGTTCCTTCGCCGCCATCGCCATCGGCGGGCTCGTCGCCCTCGGGAGCATCGCCGTCAGCGGGCTCGTCGCCCTCGGGGGCATCGCCATCGGCGGGCTCGTCGCCCTCGGGGGCATCGCCGTCAGCGGGCTCGTCACCCTCTGGGGCATCGCCATCGGCGGGCTCGTCACCCTCTGGGGCATCGCTATCGCTGCCGTCGCCTGCATCCAGATCCTCGCCCTCATCGGGGTCTTCCTCGCCTTCAGCGGGGACTGCCGGGGGTCCGTCCAGGTCGTCGTCGGTGGGCGAGATGCCATCCGGGTCGTCCAGCGGCACTTCGACAGGCTGTTCGAGCTGGGGCTCGTCCATCGGTGTGCCACCTTGGTACTCATCGCCCACGTCGACACTGACGTTGACGTTGACCGTCTGATTGATCTGGCCCGTCGGTCCGTCGATGGACAGGGTGCTGGTGGTGGAGGTCGAGTAGGTCGTCGGCTCGACGCCAGAGACGGAGTCGCTGGTGCCGGTGGTAGCGTCGGTGCTCGAGGTGCTTGCCGTGGTGGTGTCCGTGCTGTCCGTGCTGGTCAGGGAGTCCGTGACGCTCGTGGTGCCCTTGCTCGGGTCAGCCGAGCCGGTGGTACTCGTCGTGGGCCCCGTGGCTGGCTGGCTCACGGGAGCCGGCGGGGGCGGCGGGTTGTTGCCCCCTCCTCCCTTGTTGCAGCCCGTGGCAGCGATCATCATCGCCATCAGGAAGATGTTGATGATGTGCATCGTTCTGGTGAACTTTCTGGTCTCGACGTTTTCCATTGCGGTCTCCTTTCGTCCGAATCCGCCAGCAAAGTAAGCAGCTTCGATGCCAAACTTGAAATCCCTTTACTGGACTGAAACATCCAGACACACCCATCATCGAGAAGCCGGTTTCCTCCTCCCTGGTAGCAGATTAGCTCCCCCCGAAACGCATGGGATTGCCATCATGACTGTCATGATCCGACCGGCCAATCCAGTGAGCATCGCCAGCCAGGTTTCGCGAGCTGGCAGGATGGGAAAAGCAAAATCGCCAAGACTCATCGGTGTCAAGCGTTGTGACGCAGAAACATGCAACTCTTTGCCCCCCGGTCTTTCCCGAGGTCCGAGGCCCGACGTCCGAGGCCCGACGTCCGAGGCCCGACGTCCGAGGCCCGACGTCAGAGGCCCGACGTCAGAGGCCCGAAGCCCGCTCAGTCTTCCTCTGCGCTGGCGACGGCGCTGGGGACTCCGTACTTCTTCAGCTTCTCCCGCAGCGTGACGGGGGCGATCCCGAGAATCCGGGCGGTCTTCTTCCGATTGCCCCCATTGGCGGCCAGGGTCTGCAGGATGGCCTCCTTCTCCACGTCCTCCAGAGATCGATTGGCCAGGGCTGGCCCTCCACCGGCGTCGGCGGCGGAGACCGAGGAGACAATGGCTTCTGAGCCGGGCATGAGCAGGTCCGTGGGCTGGATCACAGTGCCTGAGGAGAGGGCCAGGGACCGCTCGACCACGTTTCGCAGTTCCCGCACATTACCGCGCCAGTCCTGCTTTCCCAGGAGATCCAAGGCCTCGGGGGACATGGAGACGCGCTCCCGGCGAGGGACCTTCTTCTGCTGCATTGTCAGGAAGGTCTCCACCAGCTTGGGAATGTCCTCCGTTCGATCCCGGAGGGGGGGGAGTGTGATCGGGATCTGACACAGCCGGTAGAAGAGATCTTCCCGGAACTTGCCTTCCTGGACCATCTCCTCCAGATTTCGGTGGGTGGCGCAGACGATCCGGACGTCAATCTTCCGAGGGGCCGTGGCTCCCAGCCTCTGGATGGTTCGCTGCTCCAGGACGCGCAGCAGCTTGGGCTGCAGGTCCAGGGGCAACTCGCCCACCTCGTCGAGGAACAGGGTGCCGCCGTTGGCTGACTCGAAGGCTCCGACCCGCTGAGTGGTGGCCCCCGTGAAAGCCCCGACCTCGTGGCCGAAGAGCTCGCTGCGGATCAGGTCCTTGTCCACGTTGCCGCAGTCGAACACCACCAGGGACTTCTTCGCTCTGGGACTGGCATCGTGGAGTGCGCTCGCCGCCAGCTCCTTGCCCGTCCCCGTCTCGCCGTAAATGACGACGCTGACCTCCGCAGTGGCCACCTTCTGCAAGATTCCCATGGCCTGCCGCATGGCCACGGAGGTACCCACCACACCATGAAAGGTGTCCTCGCTGCTGGGCAGGACCACCATGTCCTCATCCCGAGGATGGAACTTGACCTTGGTCTGCCCCACCCGAATCATCGCCCCGGGGGTGAGGAAGACCTCCTGAGCCCTCATGTCATTGATGTAGGTCCCGTTGGTGCTTCCCAGATCGCGCAGAACGTAGCCATCCTGGCTCCGCTCGATGGCGGCGTGGCGCTTGGACACGGCCCGATCCGTGAGGCAGAAATCGCTATCAACCAGCGTGCCAATGCGGACAGGCGAGTGATCGAACAGAAGATCCTTGCCCTGGTCCGGCCCCTCGACCACGACGAGACGCACCTTCTTGAGGGTGATGATCGTCCCTTCGGCCTGGGAAACATCAAGCCGTTCGGTGGCAACTTCCGTCGATGAAGTCTTGGATGGGGTCACCCGGGAATCGTAACACAGGGCCAAGACGGCATTCCACGCCACAGCTGACATGCTGGCTTCCAGATGAGCGTGGGCAGGGAGGTGGCCTCGGTTGCGATGACACGTGTGGTTACACGGAGGTCGCAGAGGTCCTTTTGGGAGAATCGTATTTGATGCGTCGAGTAGCTGCCTGAGAGTCGGACCCAGGCACCCCTGTGCTCAGCATCTCACCTCTCCACACGAAAACCCCTGTGTTCTCTGCGATCTCTGTGAGCTCCGTGATACCC
>JAJFLN010000400.1 GCA_021772705.1 Candidatus Cloacimonadota bacterium
TGGGAGGAATCCGAAGACCTTGTCCTTGTCGTTCTCGTCGGGCCCCCAGCGGTCACCGAAGACATAGAGCTGGGCTTCCGGCAGCTCGATGGCACGCCGTGTGTAGTGATCGATCACGTCGGTGAGATCGTTGTCCGGACCGTGAACGTCGTGAGGGAGCAGGCGCATCTTGGTCCGATCGAACAGGTTCCCCCGGACGTAGTCGAGGGCCAGGCCGCCGTCCCGGCTGTTGAGATCCGAGAACCCCTCCGGCAAGCTCTCGAGGCCGGAGGTGACGGGATGACGAAAGTCCGTGTCGACCCAGTACATGAGGTCCGACGGCTTCTGCTGCGACTTCACGTTGACGGCGATCCGGAATGACGCCCCCCCGGCCATCAACAGTATCTGGTAGTGAGGAGAACGGGAGTCATGACGCTCCTGGGCCGCCGCCACCGGCTTGCCCTTCAGGACTCCGTACCTGCGGCCGCTGGGCCGGGCCTTGCCGGTGGGCAGGACAGATCCCCTGGCCTGATCGATGGTCGATGTCTCCTGAGCCGCCGCCAGGGTGCAAGCGGCCATGAACATCAGCAGAACCGGGAAACTGCCGAGCCTCATCGACGCTCCACCCTGCGGCGGCAGAGGGAGAGCCTCCGCCTGGGAATCAGCAGGAAGAGCAGAGGAGAGGTGAGAAGCAGCAAGCTCAGGATGTCTTCCCAGGCGCCACGGGCTCCATCACGGACAGGCAGGGCACATCCTCCCCCCTGGCCGGAAGCGCCGCCGCCCGTGGTTCCCGCCGCGGCGACGGTGGGCACGGTGCCGGAGAGGCCGAAGACAGAGAACTGGGACGTGACAAACACCACCTGCTTGGCGGCCTGATCCACGGAGATGGTGGTGAGGCGCTGCCAGCTGTTGGTGATCGTATCGAACCGGAATCCCGTCAGGCTCGCCGGATCGAGTCCCACGATCTGTTCGTCGGCGTACCCGATCCGGATGGTGGCATTCTGGTTGAGCGAGCTACCTCCCGTGCTCCGGATATCCCTGGCCACGACGACGGGACGGAACCCTGTGGGGAGAGAGACGCCCAGGGCGTCGGGGATGGTGGAAGCCAGGCTGATGGACAGGTTCGTCGACACCGCCAGGGCGTTGTCGGGAATGGTGACAGAGCTGCCGCTGCCATCGGTGACGGTCCGGTTTCCTCCGGCCACACCAACGGAGGCACTGTAGGCCAAGTCGGCGGTGTAGACCTGAAACACGGAGCCCTCGTCCCGGACGAATGCGATGCGCATTCCGTCCGGCGACGGTGATGGAAGGACCTCGTGGCGAACGCCGGTATTGAGAGCGGCGACAGCGGCACGGGCACCACTGCCGTCGGTAGCGACGGAGGCGATGTCAAAGGTGGCGCCGGTGCCGAACAGAGAGGAAGGAGTCTCGCTGTTGGGTGGGCAATCCTGGGCCGGCGTGAATGTCGCTCGAGTCCCGACGAACAGCAGGGTGCCGTCGGAGGTGAAGTCCCCCAGTGAATCGAAGACCGCGCCGGTGGTCAACGTGGTGACCCCCGCCGAGCCGAGGCTAGTTGGAGCCGTGGCGGCGCCGGAGAGAATGTTCCCCACTCCCGTCAGCAAGTGGAGGCTGGACCTTCCGCCTGCGAGATTCACGGCGAAGGCGATCGAACTCTGGTCGGCGGTGATGCGCCTCTCCCCCAGCGCACCGGGCAGGGAGTTGAAGGCCGTCACCCGCACTGCGGTTCCAATGGGATCCAACCCGACGAAGCTGCCGTTCGGCTGGATCCGGAGGAGCGAGATGTCGCCGCCCCTCTTGTTGACGATGTAGTGCTTTCCATCCAGCGCGGTCCGGCCCGCGTTGCCGCCGAAGCAGGTCTGCCCAACTGCCACGGTGGTGCTGACACCGGAGCCTCTGAGGGAAGCCGTCTTGTAGAAACCTTCGATGGTCAGGAAGCCAAGCCACTTGCCATCGGGGGACCAGATCGGGGGGGAGAACCCGCTGACGTTGTCTCCATCGGTGGTGATCTGTCGAGCCGCCACACTGCTGCCCAGCTCCTTGACGTGGATGTTGAAGATCCCCGAGCCTGCCGCCTTGCGCTGCAAGTAGGCGACGGCCGTGCTCTTCGGCGACCAGACGACAGAGACCTGGTCCAGGTTGGTGGGCTCAACCCGAACGGCGCCGCTCGCGGCGCTGACCGAGCCGGGAGTGGCTGCCAGGGTCAGTTGCGGGCCCAGAAGGGACAGCAGGAGTGCGGCGACTGTCAGATTTGGGACTTTAAGCACTTGAAACCTCCAGATTGTGTCGATTCAAAACGACTTTTGTAAGATTCTAGATTGTACAATGCTCCGGGATGCAGGGGAAGCAGAGACAGTGAAATGGGGGTGCGCGTCACAAAGGGCAAGCAACTACTATTGAGGATCACGGGGGGCACTGAGGCCGCTGAGAACACAGATAATGGGCGGAAAGGAATCTCCGTGCTCTGTGCCCTCGGCGATCTCTGTGTAACGTCCGGTGTCACCGCGGTTGAAGTGACACCCTGGGCGACATGGGCCAAGCGAAGTCAGGAGTCTGATACCTCTCCCAACCCGCGGCTGAAACATGTAGCCTGACCACATGCTGCCGCCCCTCTACTTCATCGCCATGTTCACCTACTGCTCACCTTCCGAACCTGATGGCCGCCCTTGCGTCCTGAGGACACCCCTGCCCTGCCGATGACGGACCGCGGATTTCGCATACTGAAGATCCTCATGGACCTGGCCGATGTGCCGGTCATCTATCTGGGTTTGCTGGCCAGCTACCATCTCCGGTTTCACGCCGGTCTGTTCGACGTGACCAAGGGGATTCCTCCCATCGAGGCTTATCAGAAGAGCTTCCTGGCCATCGCCGTGCTCTGGTACGCCCTGTTCCTCTTCGAGGACATTTACTCCATGCGGGGGCGGCTCACCCTGGAGCAGTTTCTGCGGGTCCTGCGGACGATCCTCCTCGCCAGCGTGCTGATACTCGCCCTGGTCTTCTTCATCCGGTCTTTCGAGTACTCCCGGCTCACCGTGGTGATCGGCCTGGGGGTGACTTCCATCATCCTGGGGCTGTTCCACCTGCTCAAGCGACTGCTCTTCGTCCGGCTCCAGGACCTGGGCTACGGTGTGCGTCGAGCCGTGCTCGTCGGGGCTGGTGATCCGATCGAGAAGTGCTACGAACGGTTGAGCCGGCAGCCCGATCTGGGGTTCGAAGTGATCGGCATGGTCGTGGATGAGGACATGGAAGTCGAGGGCTGTCCGAAGCTGGGCACCACCTCGGAGATCCGGCAGATCCTGATGGACAACCACGTCCAAGACGTGTTCGTCGCCTGGCCGGAGTACTCCGCCAAGCGAGTGATGCACGTCATCCAGACGGCGGGGATGGCGGGCATCACGTTCCGGGTGATCCCCGATGTCTATTCCCTGATCGCCAGCTCTGTCCACCTCGGTGAGCTCGCCGGATTGCCAGTGATCAACATTGGATTACTGCCGATCCAGGGAACAGCGGGGCAGATCAAGCACGGCCTCGACTTCATCCTCTCCGCCGTGGGCCTCGTGCTGCTCTCCCCTCTGCTCCTGCTGGTGGCAGTGGCGGTCAAGCTCGAGAGCCGGGGTCCGGCGATCTACGCACAGGAGAGATGCGGCCTCGACGGAAGATCCTTCACGATCTACAAGTTTCGCAGCATGCGAGTGGACGCCGAGAGCGAGACCGGGCCGGTCTGGGCCTCCGCCAACGATCCTCGGAAGACCCGTATCGGCGAGTTCATCCGGAAGTACTCAATCGATGAATTGCCTCAGCTCTACAATGTCCTCCGGGGAGATATGAGCCTGGTCGGCCCCAGGCCCGAGAGGCCGAACTTCGTCGAGGAGTTCCGGCGTCGCGTTCCGGACTACATGCTCCGGCACAACGTTCGCACAGGCATCACGGGCTGGGCGCAGATCAACGGTATGAGGGGCCAGTCCAGCATCGAGGACCGAACCAAGTACGACGTCTGGTACGTGGAGAACTGGAGCCTGGCCCTGGACCTGGAGATCCTGCTTCGGACCCTCTGGCTGGTCCTGTTCAAACCCGATGGATACTGATGCCAGGTCCGGGTCCGTGATCTGGGCTCCCCTTCCACTGCCTCCGAAGATCGCCGCGGCTCTGGAGAGACGAGGCCATCGCCTGCTGAGACAGGAAGATGCCGGCTCCCGCCCGGTCCCTAGGGCTGGAGTGCTGAACCTGAAGGAGCTGGGAGAAGGCTGGCTCGCAGGAATCCAGAGCCTTCTGAGAGATCGACCGCCCATGAGACTTACCTTGCTGGGCTTGCTGCCATCACATCTGATCCTCGAGCCACCTCCTGGGGAGTCTTGCCGGCTCATGGCCGACCCCATACCGTTGGAGCGCCTCGTTCAGGGCCTGGATGCAGACCTGTCGGCCTCGCCCTTGTCAGGCAGTCCGGGAAAGCAGCCGACGACCCGCGTCTTATTCGACATTCCGAGCCAGCTGGATCTGGTGGAACCCCTCGTCGCCTATCTCACCCACCAGTGCCACCGCATGGGAATGGCTCCCGAAGCCGTTACGACGGCGGTCCCTCTCAGTCTCACGGAGGCCCTGGTGAACGCCATTGAGCACGGCAACGGCTCAAAGCTTCCGAAACGCGTCGAAGCCGATGCGGAGATCACCGATGCCCGGTTCCGGATCCATGTCACTGATGAGGGAGAGGGATTCGATCCCCGTCTCGTTCCCATCCCGACCGAGGAGCGCTATCTGGTGCGGGAGCACGGCCGGGGCCTCTTCCTGATCGGTCACTACATGGACGAGGTTCACTTCAACCGCGCCGGCAATCGGATCACCATGGTGAAGCGATGTCCGCCCCGGACCTAGCCCTCGTCTGACTTGCCGCCCAAGAAACGGGACATCAGGGAGGAGATCATGCCACGCCGCTCGTGTGCCTCGACCATGGCCTTCTTCTGGCTGGCGAGAGACTTGATGTCCATCAGCACCGAATCGGCCCCGGGGGGAAGGGCAGCATCGGGCCAGTGGGGATCCTCGGGATCGCACAGGGCCGCGTGTATCGTCTCGGCGACGAATTTGAGCACCCGCTTCTGAGACATGGGCGGGTTCTCGGTAAACTCCCTGAAGGCCGTCTCGAGCACTGAGATGCTCAGGGCCGCATCGGGCTCGACCGTGGCCGCCGCCGCATGGTGTCCGGCTCGGCGGGAGAGGTCGACCTTACCTGTGGTCATGCCTTTGCCGCTTTGATAGTCGATGATTCGATCCGTATCGACGACCAGCTGAAACCTGAGTACGGGAGAACTGGGACCTGTCTGCCAGACCGATAGGTCGACCGTGTCCCCCTGAAACCATCGTTTCCGCAGGCCCGGCGTGTCTTGCCGGATCATCTTCTGGCTAATTTCATCAGGCATGACGCTTCATTTCATTATGACGCTGGGCCGGTGAACGCCGCAAGTAGAGGCAACGCCTGACGCCGAGGAATGGGAAGCATGGGAGTAGGAAACCGGCGGGGCGGCAAGGGCCCGTCATGGGCCAGGATGGACGGCGTAAGTATCTGATACACCGCCATTAGTAAGGACTCTCACCATCGCTGGATCTTCCGGCCCCACCCGCACTCCGGACGCCGCGCCCGGTCCGGAAGCCGGCGACTCTCCCGTCCAGGAGTCTCCTGTTCTGCTCAGGGTGCATGTCACCCAGGGGGTCCCCTCGTCCGTTCGCCCCACTATGGATGCCCGCATCCATAGTGGGGCGAA
>JAJFLN010000005.1 GCA_021772705.1 Candidatus Cloacimonadota bacterium
CTTCGACAGGCTCAGGACGAACGGATCGGGAAAACTCGGCCATTCAGTCGTCCTGGATGCGGGCATCCATAGTAGGACGAACGGATCGGGAAAACTCGGCCATTCAGTCGTCCTGGATGCGGGCATCCATAGTGGGGCGAATGGGTAGAAGCTTGTCGCAACGCAAGATCACGAGAAAGCTGCACCCGACGGGACTGGAGCAGTGGTAAAGGGCGGCAAGAGCCCGGTAGTATCCCTTGTCTCCAGCCCCCCGAAACCGCCTTTCAACAGGACCGGTCCACCATGATCTCAAAGCTCTCTATCCCTCTCCTTTCGCTGCTGCTGGTTTGCCTCTCCACCGCCCCTTGCCCGGGCCAGGGAAAGGACTCCTTCCCCTACCGGGTCGAGAAAGTGGCCGGGGGCTTCAAGCATCCCGTACACCTGACCCATGCCGGTGACGGAAGCGGAAGGGTCTTCGTCGTCGAACAGCAGGGCTACATCCAGCTACTGGAGAAGGATCGCCCGGGCACGATCTTTCTCGACATCCGGAAGCGGGTCATCACCGAGGGCGAGATGGGACTCCTGTCCGTCGCCTTTCACCCGGGCTTCAAGGAGAACCACCGGCTCTTCGTCAACTACACCAACTCCCCTCGGCGGGGCAGCCTCGATACGGTGGTGTCCGAGTTAGAGGCGGTCCGGGGCAACCTGATCGCCAACCCCCGATCCGAGAAGGAGGTGCTCCGGGTCAAGCAGCCCTACGCGAATCACAATGGAGGACAGATTCTCTTCGGCCCTGACGGGATGCTCTACGTCGGAATGGGCGACGGCGGCAGTGGTAACGATCCTCATGGCCACGGTCAGAGTCTGTCCACCCTGCTCGGCGCCGTGTTGAGACTGAACGTCGATGGGAAGGGCCGGAAGTCTCTGATCCCTGCCGACAACCCGTTCGTCGATAAGCCAGGCGCCCGGCCGGAGATCTGGGCCTACGGCCTGCGCAATCCCTGGCGAATCACAGTCGACAGAGCAACAGGTCAGATGTGGACCGGGGACGTGGGCCAGAACCTATGGGAGGAGATTGACATCCTCGAGAAGGGGAAGAACTACGGCTGGAACATCATGGAGGGCAATCACTGCTTTCGACCGAAGGAGAACTGCATCACCCACGGCCTGACCATGCCCGTGAAGGACTACGGCCGAAAGCAAGGCATCAGCGTCACAGGCGGTTTCGTCTATCGAGGCAAAGCCCTTCCTGGCCTGGCCGGCACGTACATCTACGGAGATTTCGGCAGCGGTGCCATCTGGTCGCTACGAATGGAGGGCGGGAAACGAACGGAAGACCGGCAGATCGCCAGGACCCGGCTCAGGATCAGCTCCTTCGGCGAGGACGAGAATGGCGAGCTGTACATCTGCAGCCACACGGGCAGCATCCACAGGCTCGTGAGGAATTGAGACGGCAGCGCAGCGGGCCCGAACCAACCAACATCACTCCGGCTTCGGATCTTCCTCGTAACCGGAGTCTCCCGGTCGCTCGTCCTTCCAGAGATGGCCGGCCTCGGTCAGGATGTGCATCAAGTCCTCTCCAGGCGACGTGCGGTCCGCCGTCCTGGGTATCAACTTTACCAGGAGCAACCTGCTCCCCAGGCTGATCAGGAATCGATCGAAAGAGACAACGCAGATGTCTTGAATTCGAAACATCTCTCCTGGCTCAAAGTAGGGGCCCAGAACGGGTTCGAGATCGACGGGATTCGACAGCAGCTTGCCCTCACGGGTGTAGATCAGTATCCGCCGATAGGAGGGATTTGCCACCATCAAGCTGCCATCGGGCAGACAGGCGAGGCGAATGGTCCCTGACACGGGCGCACCTGACCATTCATGTTGAATGGCTCCCAGCACAGTTCGCGTCTGAAGTGACTCCCAGGAGGCCATGGCGGCATGAAACCCCTGCCGAGGACTCGCGGCGAGATCAACGGGTAACCCGGCAGGGACCGACCGGACCAGTTTTCCCTCAAAGTCATAGGCATCCAGTACGTTTCGCTCGAGGTCGGCTATCCAGATCCATTCGTGCACCGGGTCCACCGCCATGGATCCCGGCTGGATCCAGTCCCCGGCTCCGCCAATGGCCCGAGCTTCGACGATGCGGCCCAGCCTCAGCATCGTTACTCCCGGTTCGGCGGGATTCGAGATGAACAATCGATTGTCCCCGGCGGCTTCAACACGGCTCCCCGGGGGTACCCATCTGTGGGCCGGTTCGAGATAGGAATTGGCCGCCTTCATTGGAGTCAATCCATCCAGTGGAGCTTGCAGAGGCGATCGAAGAAGTTGTCCCTGTCGGGTAACGAAGAAGACTCGCTCTTTCCCCCGGCCGATTCCCGAAATCCAAAGGCCCCTGCCGTGGAGATCCAGATCCTGAACGACCTCAGCTCGGAGACTTACTCTCTTCGAGGCTGATGGAGACCCGCGCAGGAATCCGGGAGCCACGCTGGCGATGAAGCAGTTCTCTGCCAGGAACCGCTGGGGCACTCCTCCTGAGTGCATCTGCAACCAGATGGCGGGAGGGGCCTCCGTACCGGCCGCGACCTGTTGTTCCACGCGCACTTGATGGAGCCCGGTGGTGAAATACGCCCGGTCTCCCGTGAATCCCGCTCTGCCCCGGCTGATGACCTGGCCGTCGAGTCGCATGATCACGTCGGTGCCGCGGGAGTCGACAATCAACCAGGCCAGCGAACTCTGGGGCAGGCTGACCTGCCCCTCCCAGACCCGCTTGCCAGGACCGTGGCGATAGCTCGCGGGCAGGAGGAGTCCCGGAGTCCGCACCACAGCCCCGGCTTCCCTCGCAGAACCCTCCTCGGGCACCTCATGGTAAAGCAACCCGTGGGCTGCCTTGAGACTGTCTCCTGTCATCCGGATGATCTGGTGTCTCGTGCGGGGAGTCGGCCCCTGCACGGGCAATCGCTGGGCCCGAAGCTCAGGAATCATGCGCTTGAGCCCCTCGCTGATCCTGGAGCTCAGAGGCAGCAACAGATTCAACTGAGCGTTCCCTGCCGGCTTTAGAAAGTCATGCCAAGAGGCTCGGCTCGCTCCAATGGACTCGAGCAGGAACCATTGATCCAGTGCCTCATCCGGCTCCGCCAGATTCTGTATGTACCAGTTCCGATGCACTCGACGCTCTCCCATGGCCTGCATGCGGAAGTTCCTGAGAATGGGGCGAACGGAAGTGGAGAGTCCTTCACAGAACTTCAAGAAGTGCCGCGGTCCCTGAGCGAGGAACAGCACCAGTATGAGATGTCCTGCGATCTTCAGAAACCGCCGGCTCGACTCGGGAGCCAACCGGTTCGCTTCTGTCGCCAATAGCTGGATGGCCCGAGTCGCAAGCAGGACAATCCAGGGCAGGATGAGCAAGAAGCGTCTGGGGTGGTCCACTTGGTAAGCGGCGACCAGTGGAGGGGCCATGCCAGCAGCCAGGAACAGGACCAGGCCTCTGGCTTCCCGAGCGGCGCCGGGCCGGTTGGATCGCAGAAACAAGCAGAGTCCAGGCAGGGCGAGCAGCCCAAGGGGAACGGTGACCAGGATTCGACATTCGCCGCTGGCGACGGAGCCGAGCAACACTTGTACGGCAGTGACAGCTCGGAAGACAAACCCGGGCGAGAGGGTCTCGGAAAACTGATCCGGTGCCATCACATGCCGAAGGTTGTCGATGAATGACGGGAGAAATGGAACAAGTGGGAGAATGCCGCATATCATTCCGAGAGCGAAGTAGAAGAGCCCCTCCGGCCCTGGCGATTGCTCTTGGCCTCTCAGCAGCCAGATCTCCAGGACCACCCAGAAGCAACAGATGCCACCAAAGGCGGCGTAGGCCAGATAGGTGTGGAAGCCACAGGAGATCACGAAACCACTGAGCATCAGCAGCCACTTGCTCCTCTGCCGCAGGGCAACTATGGCGCTCGCGCCGCCTGCAATGACGAACAAGGACACGAATCCGGAGGTCTCCGCCAACCGAGCATAGATCAGCTGCCCAGGTAACGTGGCCAGGATGAGAGACGCCACAGTGGACCAGTAGCTGTCCATGAACAGGCGGCATAGGCCATAGAACAACAGGACGGCAGCGGCCGAGAACAGGGCGGAGGGAGTCCTCAGGGCCTTCATGGACTTCTCTCCATGGAAGGAGAGTGAGGCCGACTGGATCACGAATGGAAGAGCGGGTTCGCCCTTCAGCTTGCCCGCTTCATCAACGGCCATGCGCAGAGAAGTGGCCTGGGCCATCTCGAGAGCAAGCGCTCCGTTGACTCCTTCATCCCCGCTCACGGTCATGGGCACTGTGTCCAGGCCGACCTGATACAGGAGCCCGGTAACCACCATGAGAAAGGCCACGGCAAGGAAGTCCCATCTGCCGGGCATCGCGGATGACGGTTCGTCTCGCTCTACGCAAAAGAGCAAAGCAAGAAATGACAGACCCACAGCGAGGAGCCAGCCGCCTGAACCCTCCAGATGGCCGTTCAGTTGCGTCAGCCCTCGAGCCACTGCCAGCATGATCAGCAGGGCCGCTAGCAGTACGGATCGTTGTCTCAGGGACTCCAGATTGGCCCCACCTCCCCTGGGGCAAGTCCAACCCTACCAGTCAGACTGGGAATCGGGTAGCCGTCAGGCTGGATCTTCCGAACTGGGATCCGGCCGGGCCGATTCTGAAGCTTCCTGGCGCTGATCCGAGTCATGGGATAACTCTGCTTGTTCCGGCGCGGCAGACCGCTCACTCAGCTCGACTGACACAGGACCCTGAGAAGCGCCGGCCACGGGCTCCTGACCGCTCGATGCTTCCGGCAGGCGCTCCACTTCGGCTTCAGCGTCTTGAGTCCCGGACTCGGCGGGCTTCTCCGACCCCTCACCAGTGGTGGCCTCCGAAGAGTGAGGCTCGGCGGCTGATGCCGCCTCGGAGTCCTGCGAGTCCATAGCGCCTGCGCTTTCCGTTTGGGTCGCCCCATCCCCGTCGACGGATGCTCCGGCATTAAGCACTTCCTGCGCCCTCTCCAGGGCAGGGGAGGTGGACCTGGCTTCAGCGTCGGCCCGGGCTCTTGCCTGTATGCGCTCCTCCAGGGCCATCATGGACTCTCGGATCAGCTCTGGATCGTCCTCGAGGCGGAAGCGAGTCGCGAAGGTCTTGGTGGTCCTGATGATGTAGGTGCAGCCGTCCCGCTTTCTGCGGATGAAGCCCTTCTCGACCAGTGTCTTCACATGATCGTAGGCCGTGCTTCCCCGAAGATCGACGAGACGGGCCTGGGCCACGGGCTGGTTGATGGCGATCACCGACAGGGTCTTCAGGACTGCCGGCTCCAGCTCCGGTGGCATCAGGAGCGAGGCAACCTCCTGATAGTCCATCTTCAGGACGATGGAGTAACCCGGTCCTTCCCGGGAGACCGACAGGGCGCCATCCCGATCGTCGAACTCGGAGATCAGCTGATCCAGGGCGCGCTTCACCGCCGGGCGAGGGGTCTCGAGAAGACGGGCGACCTCCGTGACCTTCAGCGGAGACGGGGCAGCAAAGAGGAGTGCCTCGACTTTCGATTTCAGACTTTCTGGCATGGGACTCTCAGGATTCGTTTCCAACTCGGAACACCTTCAATTCTCCGTAGAACTCCTCCTGCTCGAAGTCGACGACGCTGTCCGATGCGAGGAATAGGAGTGCCATGAATGCCGTTATGGGGGAGAGACCGTCGACGAGCAAGTCCTGCAGATCGAATCGGACCAGTCCTTCCATCTCTCCTATCAAGTTCGTGAGGATTTCCTGAATTCGCTCGATATCGTCGCCGATGTGGTCCTGGTGGGCGGACTCGATAACGTCCTCCACCCGCATCACGCTGGCCTGGTTGCGTCGCTTGCTGGCGGACTGCTGCTCGTAGAGCGTCAGGGCATCGATCAGGTCCTTCAAGGTGATGGGGCGGCGGTGATCTCGCCGAGGCTTGGGATAGACCAGAATATCGACCTGGCGGCGCCGTGCCCGATCGGGCACCAGTTCCAACAGAGGCTCGCCATCATCACCCCAGCCGTAATCCTCCATGTCGTAGTCGGTCTCGACGGGGATGTCACATTGACGCGCCAGGGCCTCCGCCTTCATCCGGAGAAGAACGGCGGCGTAGAAGAACATCTTGCCCGTGACGGGGAGATCGGCGGCACCCCGGGCATCGAGCTTCTGGAGGTACCGGTTGGTCACCTCGATGATGTCCACATCCCAGGGATCAATCTCCTGGCGTTCGGCCATCTCGACGAGCAGGTCGATACCGCCATCAGAACGCTCGAAATCGAGCATGGGGTTCTCCGCGGCGAGCTCCATCCTAGGCCTGCTGCTCCGTTGACAGGTCCTTCGGCAACGGCAGGGACGTCACGTTGTCTGGCTTCGGGGCCTCGTACCCGTCCAGCTCGAGTCCCTTGACCTGACTGTAGCTGTTCCGAGGCTGGTAGACGCCGATGGTCCGCTGGGCCTTCTCGAGCATGGAAGCCTTGTGACTCACGACGATGAACTGGGTCGTCTCGGCATGGTTCCGGACCATCGCTGCCAGCCGTTCCGTGTTGGGGCCGTCGAGGAATGAATCGACCTCGTCGAAGACGTAGAACGGCGCCGGTTCGAATGACTGGAAGGCAAAGACGAAGGCCAGGGCCGTCAGTGACTTCTCGCCACCGGACATGGCCTCCATGCGCTCCATCTTCTTGTCCTTCGGCTGGGCCCGGATGATCAGTCCGCCGGCGAAGGGATCCTCTTCGTTTTCCAGGTGCAGCTTGCCGTGACCCGCCGAGAGCTGGGCGTAGATGTCCTGGAAGTTGTCGTTGATGCCGTCGAATGCGCGCATGAAAGTGGAGAACTTCTGCTGTCCGATCTGATCCATCCGATTCAGGAGCTCGGCCTTCTCCTCCGAGAGAGCCGCAAGTCGCTTGGCCAGATCGGCATGCCGTTCGGCGAGCTCATCATACTGATCGATGGCGAGCATGTTGATCGGCTCCATGCGCTGCATCTGGTCGACGATCGACTTGGCTCGATCCCGCAGGCTCGTCAGGTTCTCTCCCGCTGGAACCAGGACGGGAGGCAGCTCGGCCTCGATGGCTTCCAGCTGCTCCACTTGCTCGAGCAGGCCGTCGAACTCGCGGCTGAACTGGGCAATCTGACCCTCGATCCGGAAGAGGCGGGCGTCGATACCTTCCCGCTGTTCCTTCAGCTTGTCCTGCTGGGAGTTGAGGGCGTCGCGCTCGGCCTTCAAACCCTTCACGGCGTCGGAGAGCTCGGTGATCTCACCGCTCATCTGCTCTTGCTCGGCGAAGAGCTTCTCCGAGGCTTCCCGGGTCTCCTCGATCTGTGACCGGATGGCGCCGATCTCGGCCTCCGTGTTCTCCAGGTCCTCCGCCCAGACCTTGCGATTCTTCTCGAGATACTCTAGTTCGAGCTCGATGGCCTTGATCTGTTCCTTCACCTGAAGGGAACGGTTCTCGGCCCCTCGGAGATCCACCTCCAGGCCGGTGGCCTGGGCGGCGGCATCCTTGAGGTGCAGCTGCGCCATCTGCTCGTCGAGTCCCGTGAGGCGGCCTTCCTGCTCTTTCACAAGAGCGCCCACTCGCTCCAGCTCCTGACCGCTGGCTTCCAGCTCCGCCTCCAGGGCGCGGCACTTGTCAGCCAGCTCGGCCTGGCGCTTGCGGGCCCCTTCAGCCTGTTCGGTCAGTCGTTCCTCCTCCGTCTGGTCCCGGTCAATCTCGACGCTGAGCTTGTCCAGGGTCCGCCGGGTGTCCACCTGGTAGGTGGAGACGGAGGCCAGCTCGTTTTCGATGCTGGCGATTTCCTTGATGAGAGCCTCGACCCGCTGTTCCAGTTCCATCAACTTCCGGCGGCGGCCTTCCAGGTCGTTCTTGCTCGCACCGCGGCGGTTCTGGGGGCGGGAACCTCCGGTCATGGCACCGGACATCTCGAGGAGATCGCCGTCGAGAGTCACCATGCGCATCCGGCCCAGGAGAGGGAGGGCGTAATTCATGGACTTGGCGATGACCGTCCGGCCCAGGACGTAGGCGAAGATGCTGTGATAGGCGGCGTCGTACTCGATCAGCTCGATGGCATAGCCGAGGAAGCCCGGGGTGGAGAAATGGGGCAGAGAAACGTCGGCCCTCATCTTGGTCATGGGCAGGAAGGTCATCCTGCCGGCGCCGGCCTTCTTCAACAACTCGATGCAGCTGGCTGCAACCTGTTCGTCTTCCACGACGATGTAGTCGAGGCGCCGGCCTGCGGCGGAGCCGATGGCGTTGGCGTACTCCTTGGGGATCGAGGCCAGATCGCCCACGGTGCCTCGGATACCATGAATTCCAGCTTCCAGGAGAACCCGGAGGACCCGGCCAGCCATGCCTTCCGTGGAGGCCTGACTGCGGGCCTCCGCTTCGGAGTAGTCCTTGATCGCCCCCCGGAGCATGCGCTCCGTCATCTGCAGGGAGTTCCGCCGATCTAGCAAGTCTCGCCGCAGCAGCTCTGCCCGGGTGGCGGCCTTCTGGGCCTCGCTCTGGAGGTTTTGACGCGTATTCTCACCATCGGAACGAATGTCGACAAGAGCCTTCAGCTTCTCGTCCAGCTCCTTGACGAGACGATCCGACTCCTCCCGGAGCTTCTCGGTCTCTTGCAGCGTAGCTTGCAGGTTGTTGCGGTAACTCCTGAGCTCCATCTCAGCGAGCTTCTTCTCCTGCAGTTCTCCCCGTAGACGACCCAGCTCCCCGATGCTGTCCGCCTGATCCTGGTTGACCTTGCCCAGCCGTTCCTGGAGCTTCTTCAACTGCGACTGCAGCCGGGCTGCCTCCTTCTCATGAACGGCAAGCTGCTTCCGCAGGTCCTGCAGTGCGACGGATTTCTCCTCGGTCAGCTTACGGGCCTCTTCAATCTGAGACGCCAACTCACGACCGCGAGTCTGCTTCTCTGAGACGATGGACTGCAGGTGGCCGCGTCTGTCCTCCAGACGGGTCAGTTCGCCCTTGACCTCTTCCAGACGGACCAGCTTGGCCACGCGCTGCTCCTCGCCCTTGGCCCGGATCTCCTGCTGTAGGAGGGCCATCTTGGCGATCGTGTCCTGAATGCGGTTCTCGATGTCTCCCCGCTTCTCTTCCAGTTCCACCCGCTCCTGATTCTTCAGCTCGATCTGCTTCTCCAGATTCTGCAGCTGCTTCTTGCGGGCCTGGAGCTCCAGATACTGGACCATCCGCTCCAGGGAGGCGCTCTCTTCCTTGAGGGACTTGTACTTGAGAGCGTTGTCCCGTTCCTCGGCGAGAGCTTCCACCCGGGTCTGGATCTCCGTCAGGAGGAGCTGTGTGTCCTCCATGTGGCGCTCTGCCTTGTCCAGCTCTTCCTTGGCGTCTTCGATCCGGCCGTCGAACTCGGCCACGCCGGCCAGTTCGTCGATGATCCGGCGACGTTCCAGGGCCGTCATGGTCAGGATCTTGGTCACATCACCCTGCATCACCACGTTGTTGCCCGTGGGACTGATGTGCAGATCCGACAGGCGATGGTGGACCTCTTCTCGGGTGACGGGCTTCTGGTCAAGATAGTAGGTGCTGGTGTAGCCGCTCTTGGTGAGTCGGATGACCCTGGCCACCTCCAGCACTTCCTGGGTGTCGACCAGCTCCAAGCGCAGGGCGACCCGTGCTTCCTTCTTTCCGCTGGTGTTGTTCAGCAGATCCGGGAGCCGCTCCGCCCGCATCGTCTTCGAGGTCGAGAGACCAAGACAGAACAGGATGGAATCGACGATGTTGCTCTTGCCGCTTCCATTGGGGCCGAAGATAGTGGTGAATCCCGGGCGAAAGGGAATGACAGTACGACGCCCGAAGGACTTGAAGTTGTCGAGCTCGAGCTCGCGAGCCAGGACGTTGGACATACGTTCTGAATCGACCTGGCTACCCACCAGGCGCCTCTGGCGATCTGTTCCTATGTGAAAAGCCCCATCGGACGAGATGTCCTCCGGGACCGGGATGAAGGCCTTGAAGAAGACATTATAGTAGGTGTAACCGGAACATTTGTCAATGAAGTTGTCGGCCTCATCGGGCTTCAGGATTAGCGATGGAACCTATCGAGGGCCCTGGATACTGTCACTCGGGCAACGACCCGCTGCCGTGGGGCTGAAGAGCCCAGGAATGGCAGAAAGCCAGACGGCCACAGGCCCTCTGGCTTTCACTGAACCTGCCGGTCCCGGTTATTCGGCGAAGATGCTGTTGAATGCTCCCTGCCGGAGCTCGTCGCGAAACAGGTGCTGGACCCGGTGGGTGTTGTTGTCCACGAGCTTGAAGGCCATCAGCTGTGGCCCGGTGAGCATCTTGTAGTGCTCCTTGCCGTAGCGGCGCTCGCCGTAGCCGAACTTCTCGGCCATCTCCTTCTTCGCCTTCAGGACGTAGTCGTCCCGAACCCTCTCGGGGCGATTCCGGAGATCCCGGAACTGCCGGTCCGTCAACGATTCGGTGTACTCGTAGTTCCGCTTGTCCCTCGTGGCGATAACCACCTGCAGCTCGTAGCGCTCAGCTCCCGCTGCGGAGGCACTCAGACTGCCCAGCACTGTCTCTGACAGCTCTCGGCCCTTCTCGGTCAGGGAAAGTCCGCCCACCAGGGCAACGACCACCAGAGCCAGGATCGACTTGATTATATTCTTTCTCATGATTCTTCTCCTTCCTTGGATCAGATGCGCAATTATTCGGATTTCCGGCGAGAGTGTCAATCCCATGACTGATGGCCTGTCTGGGCCTCTTGCGGGACTGGAAGCCGACTTCCGCCAGGAGGAGGAGTAGCCACAAGCTTTTTGCCACAAGCTCCACCCCTCGTGCCCATCAGGCAAGACCATTCGAGACGGACAGTCAGCATGATCTCCGCCTCCGGAAGCGGGGGCAGCCTTCTCGTGATCTTGCGCTGGGACATACACCTAACCGTTCACCCCACTATGGATGCCCGCATCCAGGACGACTGAATGGCCGAGTTTTCCCGATCCGTTCGTCCTGAGCCTGTCGAAGGATGAATGGAGCGGGCGGCCATATCGTCTGAGCCTGTCGAAGGATGAATGGAGCGGGCGGCCAT
>JAJFLN010000041.1 GCA_021772705.1 Candidatus Cloacimonadota bacterium
GGGCCGGGTCCGGTCTCGTTCCGGTTTCAGCTGACCTGGAGCGAGTACTGATGGCCTCGCGGCGGACCTACGATGACACCGGCGGCGCCTTCGATGTGACCCTCGGTCCGCTGGTCCTGCTTCTGCGCCGAGGAACCGCGCCGGCCCCGGCTCGGATCGAGGCGGCCAGAGACCTCGTTGACGGACGAGGCCTGCGGGTCCGGAAGGGATACGCCGAACTGGCCCAACGGGGCATGTCCGTCGATCTGGGGGGCATCGGCAAGGGCTACGCCCTGGATCGGATCGCCCTCCTGCTCCGGAATCGTGGAGCGCCATCGGGGTTTCTCAACTTCGGCGGCAGCACCATGGTCGCCTTCGGGGACCGGGTCCGGCAGGCCCGGATCACCCGCCTGGACGGCTCCGGCTGGGAGGACGTTCAGCTCCGGGACCGGGCCCTCAGCACGTCTCGCTCGGCGGCCCTCGATGGACCAATCCTGGCGCCCCGAACGGGCGAGCCGGCCAGAGGACAACGGACCGTCTCCTTGCTGATGCGGCGGGCCACGGAGGCCGACGCCTGGACGACAGCCCTGATCGTCATGGGCCGGCCCGGTTTGAAGCTCTTGAAAGAGACCGGGAAGGAGTATCGTGTCTGGTACGAGGATGAGGGGGGCGAAGTCAGGGAGGGAAGATGATCCTGCACGTCGACATGGACGCCTTCTATGCGGCCGTGGAGCAGCGGGACCGGCCGGAACTACGAGGTAAGCCGGTCATCGTCGGCGCCAGTCCGACAGGACGAGGGGTGGTCTCTACCTGTTCCTACGAGGCCCGGAAGTACGGAGTTCACTCGGCCATGCCGATCCGGGATGCCTACCGTCGCTGCCCAGGCGGGGTCTTCCTGCCCGTCAGGATGGCCCGGTACGCTCAGGTCTCGGAGCAGGTGATGGAGATTCTGGGACGGTTCACTCCCGCGGTGGAACCCCTGTCCATCGATGAGGCCTTTCTGGACGTCTCGGGTTGCGAGCGGTTGTTCGGCCCCCCGGCGGAGATCGCTCGTCAGATCCGGGAGGCGGTGCTGGCCGAGACGGGACTGACCTGCTCCGCCGGCGTGGCGCCGAACAAGTTCCTGGCCAAGCTGGCCACGGAGCTGGGAAAGCCCGACGGTTTGACCGTCGTTCCGGAGGAGGGGATTCGGGAGTTTCTGGCTCCCCTGGAAGTGCGCAGCGTCTTCGGTGTTGGCAAGAGGACGGCCCAGGTCCTGGGCTCCATTGGCATCCGGACTCTGGGAGAGATCGTGGCGGCGCCGGAGGAGCTGCTCCGGAAGCATGTCGGTCCCGCTTCGGCGATTCATATGCAGCGGCTGGCCCGAGGCGAGGACAGCCGGAAAGTGGAGCCTCTTCGGCAGGCAAAGCAGCTGGGAGCCGAGCGAACCTTCGGGCACGACCTGGAAGATCCAGTGGAGCTTCGGCGCCACCTTCTGGAGCTGTGCTGTGAGGTGGGGCGCGGATTGCGGAAGCAGTCCCTGGCGGGACAATCTCTGCGCCTGAAGATGCGGCTCGAGGATTTCACCACCTACTCCCGGACCCGCAGGTTCGATCGTCCTGCCTTCTCGGATCGCGTGTTCTACCGCGAGAGCTGTGCGCTGCTCACGCTCGAGCCTCCAACCCGGCCGGTGCGGCTCATTGGTGTGGCCGCCGTCGGGCTGGTGGCGCCTGAGGACCCGGCCCAGGGCCGCCTCTTTCCTCCGTCAGAGGAGGAACAGCGGGCCGAAAGGGCGGAGCGGGCGGCCGATCGTGTTCGGGCTCGATTCGGGAAGGCAGCCATCCGACCGGCTTCCCTGGTGGGTCAGGACGGGGAGGTCACGCCGCCAGCCCCTGCTCGCCGGAAGCGGCGATCGGACTCGGACGTCTGAAGAAGACATATCGAGATCCCAGGGCGCAGGGCTGCCAACCCTCCCGGGCCTCCCGGTCCATTATCTCCCGGATGACGTTGGCCGTGGCGGTGGAGATGGACAGCAGGTTGCAGTCGGCGAACTTGTGTTCCCACGTTCTGGGAGCATCGGCGGGATACCTCTCGAAGAATGCGAATGTCCTACCCATGCCACAGAGCCCCCAGCCTTCCTTCGCGCGGCGGCGCAACATCTCGGCGATCTGAGCGATTGTAAGGATCGTGACGGACTCCAGTTCGTACTCTCGGGGCGCCAATGGGCGATTGCGAACTCTCTTCAAGAATGCGAAGCTCGGCCCCACGCCTCGCAGCGCCCGGCCCTCGACGCCGTTGGCATTCAGGAGGTTTTGGATCTGATGAGGCAGGTAGAGGGTGATGGATCGGATGTCGTAGGAGCAGTCCTCTCGCCCCTCCCGGGGGTCTCGCTGCATCAGGCAATGGTTGCTGCCGGCGGCGCGCAGATCCCATCCCTCCGCGGAGCAGTCCAGGAGTGACTGCTTGATCTGCCCCGGCGTCTTCAGGGCAATGGTGATGACCCGGGACTCCAGCTGGCCCTGGGCCTCCTCCAGGACGGCGGTCACGGGAGCCGGGGAGACAGCCTCCGGGTGTGCCTCGAAGCTCTCGCTGGCGTCGGGCTGGGAGCCGGCCAGTGCCTGGAGCATGGTGTGCCGGATGATGTGTTCCATGTGTTGACTCTCCTGGCGAAACTGCTCTGCCGCCAGAGCCAGGGTCTCTTCCCTCGGCTCAGCCTGGTAGACCCAGGTCGCCGCAGCCTTGCCGCCAGAGGAGCCGCTCTTGTCTATCTCGCCAGCCTTCAGACCGCGCCCCCGCTCCCAGTCGATGATATCCCGGCCGTACAGGACCAGCTGAAGATGTAGCAACCTGCCCTGAGGATCTTCCCAGACCGTCAGATCGATGTCTTCGTCGGCGAACCATCGCTTGTTCATCCCCGGAGCGTCTTGCTTCAGGAACTTGGGGCTGACTTCGACTAGTGACATGATTCGCTTCGGGTACTTGCGGACCGGCTTGACCGACTCGATCAGTTCAGGATGCCCCATCATTATACGAAAGGGGGCTCCTGGCGTCAGATCCTGCGTCCGGGGGACGGGATCCGGGGACCCACCACAGGGCCCCAATTAGCCGGCGGCAGCCAGGCACCACGGGGACCGCAGGA
>JAJFLN010000401.1 GCA_021772705.1 Candidatus Cloacimonadota bacterium
TGGATGCGGGCATCCATAGTAGGACGAACGGATCGGGAAAACTCGGCCATTCAGTCGTCCTGGATGCGGGCATCCATAGTGGGGCGAACGGTTTTATGGACAGGCATCATATGTAAAGGAAACAGCGGACCACCACACTACGTCGAGGATTCCACGATTGAGGAGCGGCCGAAGACGGCCTGAAGATGGGATGCGAAACTGCGTAGTTATCCCCGCGCGGGTCCTTAGCACCTCACTGCTCCCCCAAAAGACCTCTGTGTGCTCCGTGTACTCCGTGGCCTCCGTGACCCCAAAAGGGGGCTGCCCTTCTGCCCTACATGCATCTCTAGCCAGCCGTCCGCGTTGACATGATCCACTCTCCACCTTATAGTCCCGGAGGAGATGGGTGCCTCCGCGATCTTTCCGGAACTGCACGGGAACTTCACCCCGGTGCCTGATCTTCTGTTCCTCGAGCTGCTCAAAGCAGGCCTCTCCCGGGAAGAGTTGTTGGTGACCCTGTTCCTGGTGCACAAGACCTTCGAGTTCCGCCGGGACATGACACTGGTTCCAGTGGAAGCGATCGTCGCCAGCACCGACCTGGACCGAGCGGCGGCTCAGAAGGGACTGGATGAGGCCATCGAGCGAGGGACAGTGCTTCAGTTTCACACGGAGTCCTCCAGCTCGCCAAAGAGCTTCTATCTGCTGAGCACGGAGGAAAATCTTCGGGTCGCCGGCCCTCTCGATCTGGGGGACTTCGAAGTGGCCGAAGCCGCTCCAGCCAAAGAGGAGCCTGCGGCGCCACCGAAGATCGAGCCCCCGGCCCCGGTGGCCGCGAAGGTACCTGTCCGTTCCCGAGAGGACCGGGCGGGAGGTACGTCCATATCCGACCAGGCCCTGGCGAGAATCCGAAACGTCGTCGGCAGGGCCCTGACCAAGGACGAGCAGGGGCGCCTGGAGGAGCTGCGCCCTGACGAGGATCTCCTCGACAGATCTCTCGAGAGCCTGGAAGCCAGGAAGGTCGAGGTCTACTCGAGTGATCTGGTGATCTACGAGTACGAGAGCCTCCGAACAAGTGAGCGGCGAACCGAGGACGATACGCGACGCAGGTCAGAGATGGATGAAGCCCAGACGAGGCAGCGTACCTGCAAGAAGTGCAACGGCCTGGGCTACGTGTTCATTGGCGTCAACACTGTGGAAGAGTGTTCTTGCCGTAACGCCCGCTGAGGCAAACCGAGAGCCGTCGATGGACTACCGACAACTCCTCGCCAGCCCGGATGTGCAGCTGCGCATCTACTGCCTGAATCAGCTGGAGACCCGCCTGGGTGACATGGACGAGGGGGAGATCAAGACCTACCTGGCCCAAGCGCTGTCCGACAGTGATCCCGGCGTACAGGAACTGGCCCGGCGCCTGGAGAGAATCCACACGGAGAGGATCTTCGGCAAGGGACAGGGCGGCGAGAGCTTCGCCCTCTTCGACGATCCTCGACACCTGAAGGAGCCAGCGGCGAATCTCTTGAAGGGCTTCGATGTGGAGCAACTCCGGGCTGCAGCCCACGACATTCTGTTTCCCGTGATCACCCGTCTTCACGACGTGGCCATGGGAAAGCGAGAGGGCCCGGTGGAGAAGATCGTAGATGCCCTAGGCTCGATCCGGCATCCCGGCTCCTTGGCGGTTCTGGAGTCCCTGGCCCAGAGTTCGCGGAAGATGGAGTGTCTTGCTGGCGCTCTCTCGAGATACACCGAGCCCAGGGCCGAGAGCATTCTGCTTCAGATGGCCGGCGACGTGGACAATCCGAATCGTCCGGAGGCGACACTCACCCTGGGCAGCGTCCGAAACCTGGACCCCTTCACGACCCTGGAAGCAGCCATCGAGGACAGCTCACCGGAGGTCCGCAAGAGCGCCGCCACGGCTCTGGGGGACATCGCCACCGACGAGACTTGCGAGCTGCTCTGCAGCCTCCTGGAGGATCCCGTGGAGGACGTGGTCCTCAGTTCCCTGGCAGCCCTCGCCCGGATGCGGAACCCGACCTCGGTCTCGGCCATCGTCCAGAAGGTGGTGGCCACGGACTCCTCCCGGATCCGGGCCAGCGCCGCCATCGCCCTTGCCCGGCTCGAGAGTCTGCCGAGCCAGGACACGCTGGTCAAGCTTCTGGCCGACGCTGATGAACGGGTCCGGGCCAACGCCGTCGAAGCTCTGGGTCAGTACAACCTGCCCTACGAGCTCTCCATGCGGATCTTCCCGCCCCTGTTGAAGGACGAGAACCACCGGGTTCGGGGTAACGCCGCCCTCGCCTTCTATCCCGTGAACCAGCAGATGGCCGTCGATACGGTCAAGAAGATGTTCGACAGCTCGAATTCACAGATGCGAGCTGCAGCGGCGTACTGTGCCAGTCAGATCCAGACGTCCGACACGGCCACTTGGCTGACGACTCTGGTCCTGACCGAGCTCGACACGGCCGTGCTCTCCTCGGCTCTCAGGGCCCTGGAGCGATTCAACAGGAAGGAAGTGAGGGACATCTTCGTCAAGGTGACGAAGCACAACAAGCCGGAGATCCGGACCCTGGCTGTCCAGCTTCTGGGAGAGATCGGAAAGCCGGCACAGGTGGGCTTCTTCACCCAGATGTTCAAGTCAGAGAAGGAGCCCAACACCCGGAGTGCCCTGGTCAGCGCCATGGCCAAACTGGCGGGCCCGGAGACCCTGAACTTCCTGCCTCAGTACCTGTCGGATCCCGATGAGCGAGTGGTGGCCAATGCCATCGATGGTCTCAATCGGACCGGAAACATCGAGGTCATTGCCTATCTCAAACCGCTCCTGAAGCATCCGAACAACCGGATACGAGCCAACACGATCCTGGCACTCTGGAACCTGGGGGATACGAAGTCTCTGGCCCAACTCCAGGAGATGCTCGACAGTTCGGATCAGGGCTTCGTCGACAGCGGTCTCTACGTGATGTCTTCCATCGGAAAGTCCCTGAGGCTATCAGAGCTGGAAGCCCACCCCATGCTTCCCATCTCACTGAGCGACTACTACAAGCGAGTCGTGGAACGAGGTGATGGACTGCGAACGGCACCCTTACCCGATGCTGGCGGCCTGGAGACCGGGATCGCCGAGGAGCAGACAACGGAGCGGCTCGTCCTGGATGACCTGGAGGACCTTGCTGAGCCCGCTGCCGGACCGGAACCGACAGGCTCGGCCGAGTTCCTGGACGTCATCGAAAAGGCCGACATGACACCGGCCGTGGGGACCATCACCCAGCGCGTCAACGAGGAGGAGGAGCTGGAGCGGATACTGATGCTCACCCTCGATTCTGACGACGAGGCCGAAGAGGCCCTGGATATGTTCACCACCCTTTACGCCCGGAATCCTTATGCAGCCTACCTGAAGCTGAACCGGCTGGCGCGGGCAAAGGAAGACCTGCCGGAGGAGGTGGCTGAGACCTTCGAACGCGGGGAGGACGACTTCGTCTCTTCCCTGTTCGTCCTGGCCCGGACATTCCGGCGCAAGGGGGAGGTGGAACGATCTCTGGGCACCTACTTGAAGATCTTCCACAAGCAGCTGTCGCTCCTCACGGACATGGTCGAATTCGGTATCCGGGAACTGGACCGGGACAACCCGACACCGGCCAGCACAGTGATGAAGACCATCAGTTCGATCCTGGGTTTGAAGCCCGACATCCACGCTCTGCTCGGTGATTTCTACTTGTCAGAGAAGGCCTTCGATGAGTCCTACCAGCAGTTCTACATGGCCCATGTTGCCGATCCGGGTGACATCTCGGTGTCCTTGAAGCTGGCATTCCTCTGCGGCAAGACGAAGCGCAAGGGACTGGGCCGGGTCATCTGCCAGAACATCATGAACCGGGAGGACTCAGGCGAGGAAAACCACCAGAAAGCGGCCAAGATCCTGGAGCGCCTCTCGGTCTGATCAGCTGCGGCCTCACTCGGCAGCAGGCTCCGGTCCCGGCGAGTCCTCTTCTGACATGGAGGCGTCGTAGGATTCGACCCGGTTCCGGCCATTGTCCTTGGCCCGATAGAGCGAGAGGTCGGCGAACCGGATCAGTTCATCTTTGGCAGTCGGTGAGTGGGCCTTGAGGCTGGCCACACCAATGCTGACGGCAACCTTCAGATCTCCCCCGCGGCTCTTCACGGCGTGGGACTCCACCAGGTGGCGGACCCGATCTGCGAAAGCAGCGGCTCCTTGCAGGTTCGTCTCCGGCAGGATCATCACGAACTCCTCACCACCATAACGGGCCACCACATCCGATGCCCGGGCGGTCCGCTTGAAGATCGCCGCCACTTCGGCCAGCACCATGTCCCCTACCTGATGGCCGTAGGTGTCGTTGAACCGTTTGAAGTGGTCGATGTCGATCAGCATCAGCGAAAGCTCCTGATCGTGACGACGGGCTTCCTCGAACTTCTGGGTCAGGACGGCCTGGAAGTACCGGTGCACGAAGACTCCCGTCAACCCGTCGTAAATGGACAGGTTGTGCAGCCGCTTCTTCTCGATGGTCACGGCGGCAGTGGAGGCAAGGGACTGGACCAGCTTGAGATCGGACTCCGTGAAGGACTCCCGCTCCTTCTTGTTGATGACGTTGACGACCCCCCTCCGGTTGTTGAGGGTCAAGGGGGCGCAGAGGATCTGTCTCACGTCTCGCTCTCGATCTGACAGGTTCTTGAACAGGGGGTCCTGAGATCCGAGGTTGGAGATGTGCCCCTTCCCGGACTTTGCAACCTCACCGGCGATTCCCTCCCCCAGCTTCAGCTTGATTCCCTGGGCAGCCTGGGGCCAGCTGGCGCCTCTGACCAGTCGTGTCCTCAGCTCGTCACTGCCCTCGTCGGTGAACATGATGGAGGATCGCTCGGCCCCCAGGACCTCGATCGACTTGTCCAGGATGGTCTCCAGGACCGTCTCCATGTTGATGTCGCCCAGGAGCCGCTGCGTCACGTCGTGGACCGCTTCCAGCTCCCGCACCTTCTGTTGCAACCCTCGATTGGCCTTCCGGAGTGACTCCATCAGCCGGGCATTGAACACGGCGATGGCGGACTGGTTGGCCAGGGCCGTGAAGAACTCGACGTCCTTCGTGCTGAACTCCTTCAGGCTCTGCTTTGCGTCCACGTACAGCGTCCCGAGGGGGGTGCCCTTGGCGACCAGAGGAGCGCAGATGGCGGACCGGATATTGTAGTCCAGGATTGACTTGGAGCTGATGTCAGGGTCCGAGGCCGTGTCCTTGGTGACGATGGTCTTGTTCATCTCCAAGGCCCGGCGGGCGATGGTGGCCGAGAAGGTGGTCAACTCGTGCTCACCCAGGCTCTGATCCAGGTCCCGGGCCAGCTGGGTCTCCAGGTTGCCCGTCTCCTCGTTGAGGAGCATGATGAAGCCCCGCTCGGCGACGGTGGCCCGGATGACGTAGGTGAGGATCAGGTTGAGCACCTTGTCCAGTTCGGTCTCAGCGTTGATGGCGTTCCCCACGTCGAAGAGAGTCCGGAGTTCCCGGACCGAACCGGCCACCTTGTCATTGAGCTGCTCGACCAGGGTCGCATCGGAAGCACGGTCCTTGAGACTCGTGAAGATCTCCTTCACTTCCTCCGATAGCTGGTTCGCGTAGGAGTCCTTGTCATCGGCGCCCGGCATGGGCGCCGGCTGCAAAAGTGCGATGACCCGGGACAGGGCATCCTGGTCATCTCGCTCGAGGAAGACGAAGTCGACCTTGCCTCCCAGGCAGAGGTGATCGCCGTGTTCGAGCTTGTGCTCCTGCCGCTCCTTGAGAACGCTCTTGTTTAGATACGTGAGATGGGTGGACCCCTCATCGGTCACGGACCAGCTCCCTGCCACGGACCGGATTCTGGCGTGTCTACGAGAAACCCAGGCATTCTGCAAGACGATGTTGGCGCTCTCGTCCCGACCCACCACGAGCTGATCCTCGACCAGGGGATAGCTCTCCTCGGCACCTCGTTCCGACACCAGGACCAGTGAGGCCCGGAGACCCGCCGCTGCCGGCTCAGACATTTCCCGGGCTCCCGATTCGACCGGCATGGGTCATGAGGGAGGTGACAGGATCGCAAATGCTGGAATCCACGTTCCCATTCTACTGGATCGGGAGTGGAATTCCAGCACGGGTGTCGCTTGACCCATCTCCTGGACAGGGAGCGATCCAGGAAGATCTACCTGGAACAGCTCGGGCCGTCACAGGGCAAGGTGCGAGGAGGGGGTTGGGCCCCGGCCGGCCTCAGTAGGACATCAACAAGAGCTCGTCGAGCTTCTTGAAGGCGGGCAGCACGTCGTTTGCAGCCTGCTCGAAGTCCGGGTTCTGGCTGTTCTCCTCGACGATCTCCAGCATCCGATCCACCAGGTTCTGCAGGGCCGTCGGGGAATCGAACTCGTTGGCCTCAATGAAGCTCTTCAGGATCTTGAGATGTTCGAAGGCCCGGGGGTCTTCGTTGTCACCATCGGGGAGAGCCGTGGTGAGAGCGTTGAGGATGATGTAGTAATTCCCCTCGTCCAGTTCAGTCATGGTGGTCTCGTCGTAAGTGTTGACCATCAATTCGAGCCAGTCGGCAAACCGGGCTCTCTTGACACCATCGACCTTGTCCATGGGCTTGTCCATCACGACCTGCAGCCCGACGCTGCTCTCGCCACTCTCGAAGTGGGAACCCAGGTCCTCCACGGCCATCAAGCGAACCCCGTCCTTGAGTTCCAGGTTCGAGAGGTCCGTGGCGGAGCCGACGTGGAAGACCTCCTGGTTGGTTCGCTCGTAGAGGTAGAGCTCCTGGTCAGAGCCGATGAACAGATAGTCGTTCTGGATGGCGATGGCGTTGATGTTCCGCACCGTCGCCTTCTTGCTGACCAGCCGGATGGTGCGCAGGAACTGGGTGAAGATTCCTTCATCCTCCTGCAAGTGCAGCTGGGTCCGGGGTCCGAAATAGAGCCGTCCACTCAATTCGCCAGCGCTGGCCGGTACGACCGCTGTGACACAGAACAGAGCGAGTGTTGCGGCGATCATCATTCGAGGCAGGCGACTCCGGATCATGTGTTGCTCCCTGATTTCAGGTGATCAAACGGGACCTTGTGGACAAAGGGGCCCGGATTTCGCTTGAAAGTATAAGTCCAGAGCCGGGCATGTCAACCCGGACTCGGCAACTGTTCGTCGATCTTCACTTCTCCAGCTCCTCTGCTACGATACACCATCATGTCAGAACAGCAGCGATCGCCCGGAGACTGGCGGTGGATTACCGCGCTGTGGATAGCCGGGGCGCTCTTCTTCTGGCCTCTGCTGTTCGGCGGAGAGTCGCTCTACTTCAGAGACAACCACGCCGTTCATCTGCCTCAGGCCATGCAGCTGGCAGAGGCTGTCAAGGCGGGCAGGCTTCCCCTCTGGGAACCGGCCACGGGGCTGGGTTACCCATTCCTGGCGGATCCCACGACCATGTCCCTCTATCCCCTGGCGCTGCTGCTGCTGGTGGCCCCCTTTCCCCTGGCCTACAACCTTCAGGTCCTGATCCACGTTCCTCTGCTGGGATCGCTTATGTTCCTGCTGCTCCGGTGGTGGCGGGCGTCAGTGCCGGCGGCGATCCTCGGGTCCCTGGCGATCATGTTCTGTGGCGGCACCATGAGTCTGCTGCATCAGCCCTTTATCCTTCGTGGATTCGCCTGGTTTCCGCTGATCTTGTACTGCTTCGATCGGTTTCTGGAGGGCCGTCAGCGACGCTGGATTGGACTGACTGCTCTCGCCTTGGCCTTTCAGGGGCTGGGAAGTGATCCCAACCTGGTCCTCTACAGCGGCCTGCTGTTGATCGCCCTCCCCTGGCTGCAGCCCCGTCGCCGCGCCAGACCAGGGGCGGCC
>JAJFLN010000402.1 GCA_021772705.1 Candidatus Cloacimonadota bacterium
AGCGCAGACCAGGAGGGGAGCAGCCTGACCTACCGGTGGTATCAGATCTCCGGTCCCGAGACGGCCTTGCCCGTGACCACCTCGTCCCTCATTCCTGTGAGCCCCGTCGTGGCAGGAGACCATCTGTTCGGTCTGACCGTCAGCGACGGATTGATCCGGAGCCCCACCGATACGGTTCGGGTCCGGATGTCTCCCGATGGGAACAACCGGCCTCCGGTGGCCTCCATCCGAGTGGACGGACGGAACCCGCTGACCGGGGAAGTCCGGTCCCGGATTCCCGATCCCGGGACTCTGATCGTGACTCTCGACGGGTCCACCAGCACCGACCCGGACGGAGACACCCTGAGCTTCCGGTGGCGGCAGATCCTGGGTCCCATCGTCGACATCGACGGCGTCGAGGGTGTCCGGGCGACGTTCTCTCCCCGGATCTCCCGGGTCTATGGATTCGAGCTCGAGGTCAGTGACGGGATCTTCCGGGAGCCGGCGGTCGTCTTCATCGTCATCGACTCCGCCACCAACCAGGTTCCCAGGGCCGCCATCCAGGGGGCCGGCGCGACACCCTTGACCACGACCCCCGGAGGGACGGTCCTGCTCGATGGAAGCCAGAGCGTGGATGCCGATGGGACGCCTCTCCTGTTCCAGTGGGTCCAGACCGGAGGGCCGTTCCTCAATCTGGTCGGCCAGGGCAGCAGCTCGATCCAGGTGACTCCCCGCATCGCAGGCACCTACCGGTTCATCCTCTTCGTCGATGACGGCGCCGACAGGAGCGTCGGGCAGGAGGTGACCCTCGTGGTGAGTACCTCCGCGGCAACGCCGGGGGGCACCACTGGAGGCGGCACGACCACCGGTGGCGGGACCACCACAGGAGGAGGCGCAACGACCACCGGTGGCAGTGGTTCCACCTCATCAGGTGGCGGCAGGGACGGAGGCGGCTCTAGCTCTCTCGGCTGTGGCCTCAGCGCGGCATCCGGAGGCGCGGGTCTGCCGGACCTGATGCTGTTGCTCGCCCTGATGGGCTGGGCTGTGAGGCCGAGGGGCCGGCGGAGATCCGATCACCTGGGAGTACGATGCCGAGGCGGTGAAAGATGATGTTTGCTACCCCATGCGGAACGTATGTTGAACTCTCTGTCACGCGCCACCGCCAAGCATCAAGGCACTGCTGGCAGTCGCATCGAGGATGGCCAGGGCAGTCTGAATCCTGGGAAAAAGCCTTCGGAGCCAGGGCCTTCAGGCCACCGGGTCCAGCTCCTCGATCAGGGCGAAGATCCTTTGCCGCAAGTCGGGCACTTCATCCGTGGCGGTCACCCAGATCAGGTTCCAGTCAACGGCGAAGTACTGATGAACAACAATGTTACGGAATCCAATGATGTCCGGCCATGGGATGCCTGAATACTTTGCCCGGAAGTCCGCCGGAAGCCGTGCAGCAGCTTCTCCGATGACCGTCAGTTTGTGCAGCACGGCGCTGCGGAGCATCTCGTCCTCCTGGAACCTTTGAATATCGGCCTCATCGAGGAACTGGGCAATTGAGTCGGCGGCCTCGATGATATCGGCCAGGTACAGACGTTCACGTCTCATAGAGGACCCTGGCCTGGGCGAGGACGACGTCACGAATCGCTTTCTTGAGACCAGTCCGCGGAACGAGATCCACCTTCCGGCCCCAGAGCTCGCTCAGTTCTCTCTGCATGCGGGAGAGCGTGAGGAGGCCAACACGGGCTCCAGGTTCGAATTCGACGAGCAGATCGATGTCACTGTCTTCGGAGAGCTCTCCTCGAAGGGCAGAGCCGAACATCGAAAGCCGACGTGCCTGGAATCGACGGCAGAGATCCTTGAGCGACGAAGCAGAGAATCCAAGCTGTTCTTCAGAGGACATCGATCTCGGGTCTCCTCCGTTTCCTGTCTGACTCAGCTAGAGGGCCGGGAGTCCCAGGGCTCGACGGTTCCGACCACCTTCGGGGAGTCTTCCTCGATGGCGGTGACGACTCCCGCGCAGATCTCGTCGTCGGCGAGCCACCGCGACGTGCCGTTCTCGATCTGAAATCCCAGGAGTACTTCCCGGTACTGGCAGAGTTCCTTCGCTTGCGACAGGTCGGGGTTTCGCCGATCCCCATCGGGGGCCGCCGCGGCGCTGCCCTTGACGTGAAATAGCTTCCAGGGGCGGCCGGCGTCGCAGATGTCGTCGATGAGGCGATGCAGGGAATCGCCAGCGTCATCGCGCATCCAGGCCACCAGGATGTCGATGGGGCCGAACCGCTGGGCCGCGCCATCGACGGCCTCTGACAGGCCTTCTTCATCGTAGTAGTCGATCTCCAGGGGATAGAGAATTCCGCCGGCGGCGGAGGCCTCCATCATCATTGTCTCTAGACGGCTCGGGTCCCGTCCCAGGACACCGACGACATAGCCCTGGCTGGCGAGAGTCATGGAGGCATCTCGAAGCATTCCCGTGGCACCGATTATGAGGACGTGTCCTGGCATGTTGAGGCCAGTCTACTGCGGCGGCAGAGTGGGTTTGAAGTTCCCTGATCGGAAATAGTAGATTGCACCGGGGTGGACCCTGGGAGGAATGGAGACAATTGATGGCTGGCAAAGGAACCAAGGGAGTAGTCCTGATCGGACACGGTGGCGTGCCGAAAGACTTCCCGAAGGACAAGCTGAAGAGACTGGTGGAGCTGGACCGGAAGCGGATGGCCATGGGAGGCCCTCCTTCCGACGAGGAGAGGCAGCTGGACAGCCAGATCCGAAGCTGGCCCAGGAATGCCGAATCGGACCCCTACAAGGTGGGCCTGGAGAAGCTCGGCACAGCCCTGAAGGCTGAACTGGGAGAGACCCGGCTCGTCCTGGCCTACAACGAGTTCTGTGGGCCCACCATCGAGGAGGCCGTCGATGGTTTCGTCGCCGATGGTGTCAATGACGTGGTCCTCATCAGTTCCATGATGACCCCCGGTGGCTCCCACTCGGATCGGGAGATCCCGGAGGAGTTGATTGTCCTGAAAGAGCGGCATCCGAACACCTGTATCCGCTACGCCTGGCCCTACGACATGAACCGGGTGGCCCGGTTGCTGAAAGAGCACGTCGACAGCTTCGACGACAGTTGACGGTTCACTGGGGGGCCTTCGGGGGTTCCCCGTTTCAGGATCTGCCCCACGGCCAGTCTCCCGGCAGAGCCGGGGAGCTTCTCGAGTCTCCGACCGCCCGGTCTCAATCCTTCGCCTTTCCTGGCGTCCTTACCCGTGGGAGCATTTCCGTGGAAATCATGCCACCATGCGAGTCTCGATGAGCCCCGAGTTTCGTACTGACAGCACACTGGTCGACGTCAGCTGGTTGAAACAGCAGCTGTCGTCCGGGTATTCCTCTGACGACTCTTGGCTCGTGGTGGAGACGAGCTGGCGAGACGAAGAGGCGTACCTGGACGGGCACATCCCGGGTGCCGTGTTGCTGGACACGGAGACCATCGAAGCCGACACGGGGATCGAGCCAAGGAACTGGTGGAAGCTGGTTCCCGACGACAAGCTGGGTCATGCACTCTCCCGGACCGGAATCCACGCCAGATCCCGGGTCGTCCTCTACGGGCAGAAGCCGGTGGCGCCGGCACGTCTCTTCTGGGCCATGCTCTACGCCGGTGTTCAAGACGTGCGGATTCTCGACGGCGGCCTGGCTGCCTGGACTGCCGCCGGGGAGCCCTTGAAGAAGGGGAAAGAGCCACCGAGAGAGGCGACTGAATTCGGAGGAAAGATCCCGGGCCGGCCGGAGTTCCGGATCGAGACTCTTCGGCTGCAGGCGAGCTTGAAGAAGAGCGACTTCGTCCTGGCCGACGTCCGCTCTCTGGCGGAGTATGAAGGAGCCAGCACGGGCTACGACCACATCGATGTGGCGGGCAGGATACCCTCGGCGGTCTGGGCTCGCGGCGGGCCTCTACCCCAGATGCCTCTGGAATACTTCGACGCCGGATCGGGACTGCTGAGGCAGCTTCGGGACGTGGCGGCCATGTGGGAAGAGCAGGGAATCACCTCTGACAAGCAGGTGGCGTTCTACTGCGGCACAGGGTGGCGAGCGAGCCTGGCCTTCCTGTACGCCTACCTCATGGGCTGGCCCAGGATCAGCGTCGTCGACAGTGGCTGGAAGGAGTGGAGCATGGCTCCAGGCTGGGAGGATCGGGACATGTCCGGCGCGGCGTGGCGGTCGGCCAGCCCACGGGGGAAGAATCGGGGCTGAGGACCCGCGCAAGAATAACTACGCAGTTTCGCATCCCATCTTCAGGCCATCTTCGGCCGCTCCTCAATCGCGGAATCCTCGACGTAGCCCGCTACGCCTCCGGTCCCGCTCGCTCGAACCAGCCGAATCTGACCCAAATCTGGGCGCGACTTCTGCGCATTTACTCTTGCGCGGCCCCTGAGACTCCCGCGGCCTCCGGCAGGGGTCAGTCCTCTTCCAGGAGCTTGTTGATCTCCGGCAGGACAGCCTCGGCGGCTGCTTCGCCGCACTCGATCAGCTCCTGGGATCTCCAGAGTTCTCTCCAGGAGATCCGCTCGATCTCGGGATTGATGTTGACGTCACCCTGGGACTCGTGGGACCGGGATCGGCGGTGGAGGAAGATCTCCGAGCTCCTGAGGATGATGTCGAAGATGTTGAAGTGCTTCGGCTTCCGCTCTAGGTAGCTCGCATTCTCACGGGGGTCCTGTGACGTGTTCACGGCGATCACCCGAGGGATGCCTGCCTCCCGGAGGGTCTGGACCGGGACGGGTTCGAAGACTCCCCCGTCGAGCATGTACCTCCCCTGCCACTCGGCCATGCGGAAGATGCCCGGGATGGAGCTGCTGGCCCGGATGGCCTTGTAGATCGGTCCCTCACGCATGACCACCTTGCCGCCAGTGACCACATCGGTCCCGATGGCGACGAAGGGGATGGGCAGGTGCTTGAACTCCGTGTCGCCGAAGATGGCGTGGAGGTAGTCCTCCAGCAGTTCTCCCCGGATCAGCCCGTTCTTGGGGAAGGGCAGATTGTAGTCAAACCAGGAGTTGACCATCTTCCGGTCGACGCTCTCGGCCAGGGCATAGATGTCGTCCGTGGACATGCCCATGGCATAGAGGGCTCCCATGCCGGCGCCCATGCTGGAGCCGGCGATCATGTCGATGGGGATTCCCTCTCTGTCGAGGACTTTCAGTACGCCAGCGTGGCACCACCCCAGAGCGGTTCCGGACCCCAGGGCCAGACCGACCTGGGCATTTCGCGCCCTCCGTCCTAGAGAGCTGATCTCCCTGGCCAGGGTCCCTCGGGGTTCCGCCGAGATGGCTGGTCGGCCCCGGTTCAGGAAGTCACGCAGCGCCGAGGCGCTGAGGTGAACCGAAGCGTCGGCGTGAATCCCTTCCTCCCTGGGTCCGATATGGACGAGGATGTCCTCGTAGAGTCCCGGCCGCTCGGGAGCCCTGGGCCATCGCCCACCGTCGATGCGAAGCACGGCGTCGGACTGTTCGAGGGCCTTCAGCGTCAGCTGGTCCGGTGCCTGTCCCACATCGATGATGATGTAGGTGTAGCGAGCTCTCAGGTAGGCAAGAAGTCTGGGAATGATGGATGAGTCGAGGGACGCCCTTTCGGAACGAGCCGGCTTCAGACCGATGACGGAGAAGCCGTGGGACACCCTGGGGGTGGCATCGTCGATGGCCTCGGTCCTCAGGTAGGGACCGTTGGTCAGGACCTGGCTGACTTCCCGGATCGGGCGGTGGCCCAGGAGCTTCTCCATGGGGGAACGGTAGGAGTCCATGTCCACCAGGCAGACCGGGCTGCGGGTCTCCCCGGCCAGGGTGGCCGCCAGGTTGAGGGAGAGAAAGGCTGACTCCTCTGAGCTGCCGGCCCCTGCGACGGAGATGACGTGGCGGGTCGGCCGCAGGTAGCTGATCCGGTTCTGCTCCGCCAGTCTCTGAGAGAGGAGGATCGACAGCTGGACGCCCATCTGCGGGTTCTGTTCCAGGGCCTTGTTGAAGTCGTGACGGGAGAGGACCCAGCACTCGGTGTCGAAGAGGGTCTCGACGGAGGCCGAGACGGGGGCGCCAGTCAGGATCTCCATCTCCCCGAAGATGGAGCCTCGTTCGAAGATGTGGAGGATTCGATCCCCGCCTTGCTTGTCCCGGATGGAGACACAGACCTGGCCGGAGCGGATGAGGTAGAAGGCGTTGTTGGTCTGGGTCCCCTGCTTCAGAATCCTGTACCCCTTGGGGTAGACGAGCAGGTTGAAGCATGTGAGGAGCCGATCGAGGGCGCGGCTGGGCAGGTCTTTGAAGAGCGGGATTTCCCGCAAGACCAGCCGGTTCAGATCCTGGTGGGAGAAGGTGGTCATCTCACTTGGAATAATACGACGGTGTCGTCTGCGTTCAATGAGTCTCGGGCCATCTCGTTCCTGGCCGTCTTAGGGGTCGCGCAAGAATAACTACGCAGTTTCGCATCCCATCTTCGGCCGCTCCTCAATCGCGGAATTCTCGACGTAGTCCACTACGCCTCCGGTTCCGCTCGCTCGAACCAACCGAATCTGACCCAAACCTGGGTGCGACTTCTGCGCATTTATTCCTGCGCGGCCCCTTTGGGGCCGCGCATGGCAGCTTATCAGAGCAACCTTGGCGGCCTCGGACCTCAGCCATCGGTCACTCTGTTCACGAGACCACTCTTGGCATGGCGATCCGCTTGACTGTGTAACCGCCAGCTGGATGGGACGTTCTTCCAGATAGCTAGAACCGATCGAGAGGTCTACTTCTGAATCGCTGACACGCAAAGGACCTCTGGTGAACGTCGTATTCAGCTGTCAGGACGGAAGGAATGACCAAGTGAAAAGTCGAGTATTTGTCGCTGTGATCCTGGGTGTCTGCGCTTTCCTCTTTGCTGCAAGAGCAGAATCGACGGGCAGCAAACAGACACTGCCCGAAACAACTCCAGCTCCCAGTCATGGACCCGTGCTCATGGCTGCCGGTTCCGGCAGCTCCGCAGGATCCTCGTCGGGGAGGACAAGGCGATCACCCGTAACGCGCCTGCCGGCGCCGGAGCTCAGTGTCGAGGAGTGGATCCAGGGCTCCAAGACGACCCTCGCCGCGCTGCGAGGCAAGGTGGTCCTCCTGGATTTCTTCCAGATCATTTGCCCTGGATGCCGCTCCGTCCATCCTCACATCGTGGAGATGCAGCGGCGCTACGGCTCGCAGGGGCTGCAGGTGCTGGGGATCGCCGTCGCCTTCGAGTTGCAGAGGCTGCAAACTCCCTCCAAGATCCGCGCCTATGTGAAGGACAACGAGTTCAACTACCCTGTCGCAATTGACCGGGGATTGACCGACACGTTCGTTGCTTACCATGCACGGGGCACTCCCTACGTGGCCCTCATCGATCGGGCTGGCAACATTCGGGCCCTCGATTTCTACCGTCCTGACGCTGTGGAAGAGGCCGTGAAAACCCTGCTCCGCGAGGGAGGTTCCCGCGGATGAGGCTCGATTTCAAAAACCCATTAGCAGCCATGCACTGGCCAGACTCTCTCAAACTACTGGCTGGACTCCTGGTGGTCCTCTCGTTGCTTTCAGGAGTCCTTTCAGCAGCTGAAACCAGCTCCCCACACCACGTACGACGAGCACTGCTCCTCGGAGGTGGAGGCGCCAGAGGGGCGTTCCAGGCCGGAATGATCCAGGGACTGGTCGAAGATCATGGACTGGACTTCCAGGTCATTCGCGGCATCAGCGTCGGCTTCCGACATCCTCCGCCGGACACTCGCTGGCGGACTGGCCGGACTTCTCGCCACCTTCGGCCTCGAGGCATTCCGGGCCACTAGCTTCCACGTCTTCGAAGGGATGCCCGGCGACCTGCCGCGTCTGATGGGTGTCCTGCTCACGGATCGCTTCATGCTCGGTCTGGGTCAGTCCCCCTTTCCCGTGCCTCAGCCGATGGTGGAGGAACTGAAGCGCAATGCCCACCAGAAGGCCTACCTTCCGGTGGACTGTACCGACACGGTCGAAGCGGTGGCCAAGATCTGTGATTGGGTGGCCGCATGATTGATAAGCCCTTACTCGAGGCACAGCTCGTCGTGATGGAGAGATACAGAAAGGCCGGATTTCGCGGTCGCTCCACCTACAACGACGACATCGGTTCCATCCGCGTCCTGGCCGGCAATCATGTCGTCTGTGTGAATCAGGCGCCGCGAGAGATCTGTCTCGACAGACTCCACCCTGCAGAAGTGTGTCAGGCCCTGGACTGTTGTCTCGATCTGCTCAAGCGCGCCCGGAAGTGGGCCAGGGAGCAGGGACTCACGGTCCCCGAAAACTGAGGCAGGATTGAGGGTAACGTACCTGTCCCTCTCCGGGGCCTTCGATTCATCGGTCTGGACCGAGGGTCACCCACCGGAGCTGCCCTGATCAGGTCTTCCGACGGCCGCCATCGACGGACGACCCGGAATGGGGCTGCGTCCGGACGATCGCAGGGGCCTCACTCGGCAGATCCGCGACTTGAATTTCGAGAAATCGAACGCTGGCCTGAGAGGCCAGCGAAGGCTCGTCCGATATCAGCTGGGCGATCTTCCTGGACAAGGATTCGATCGCCGAATCAGCCGTGTCGCCGATCACACAGAGCCCAGGTATCGCCGGGCAGCAAGCGTACACGCTTGTCCCGGTTTCTTCTCGAACGTAGATGGCCATCCTCATTCGATCCCTTCCTTTCGCTGTTCGACGACGAGGCCGCCTGGCAGCTCACCCGTCCCACGCCGGGCCTTCCCGGATCCGGGCACCCTCAATGAACACAACGCCCGGGGCTGACGAAAGTAATCTGAAATCGGTAGGTCTTGTAAGAATTCTGCTGTATTTCCTCCGGCTTAAGGTAAATGCCTCACGTTTCGCCGTGGCGGAGATGCACCGACGGGACGTTACCTCCCAGCCGCCATAGCGTTGAAAGGAGCAAAGAGCGATGGCTCGGTGCGGCACCGATGATGCCTGACGACCCACTCTTGCTGCAACAGACTTGAGAGCCCAGTCATTCATGCTGCGGATTGAGAGTCTCCCCGAAGACGGCCGACCCGAACTCGGTGGAGGAGGAGAGGCCATGGACCCGGCGGAGAAGACTTCCTACGGTGCGCTGCTCCTCTTGTTGGCGTTCGCATTGGCCGCCAGTTTCATGAGCCCAGAGTTCGTCTACGGGCGCATTCTGATGGAGGACGGCCCAGTCGAGAACAGGCACCGGTCAAATCTGGCCCAATTTCCGGACAGTTGTCATGATCGCCATGTTGAGCTGATCGCTGATGGCAACAGGTCACGTTACGAAATCCTGGAGACTCGAAGTGTCCAGGAGTTGGGGCGGATTCGACCGGTGCCCGAGAACACCACGGCAGTTCTCGAGGCGACGACGGCATTCACCCTCTTCTATAGGGCCTGGGCATTCCGCTCGATCCGTGGTGTCCGGGCACTGGCGCCGCTCGTGCTCCTGGGCTCCGGGTTTGTCTTCATCGCCGGGGCGGTGTCGGAGGAGCTGATCCCATCGGCGATGTCTTGGAAGGGAAGTTCGCCGGTTCGGACAGCGCCTCTATGCGAGGTGCGCTATCACCGTCTCTCCTCGAACGCGTCCGGTCCGTTAGAGAGCGGAGGCAAGCCCGAGATGAAGGTCAGGGCCCCTGCTGTATGGAGACAGAGGCTGCCGGGAGAGGGGTCTGGGTGTTAAGGACCCGCGCAAGAATAACTAGTTTCCGTCCGGAAACCCGTTCGGCCCGAGCCTGTCGAGGGCCAGTGTTGGAGCGTCAGAGACCCCTCGACAAGCTCAGACGATATGGCCGCCCGCTCCATTCATCCCCTTCGGCGTGGCTCAGGACATGCTTCGACAGGCTCAGACGATATGGCCGCCCGCTCCATTCATCCCCTTCGGCGTGGCTCAGGACATGCTTCGAC
>JAJFLN010000403.1 GCA_021772705.1 Candidatus Cloacimonadota bacterium
CGGGTCGGTGGCCGGGTCGGTGGCCGGGGCGGCTGCTTCATGCTGATCCGTCACGTACTTGAGGACATCCCGGATGCTGATGACTCCCACGATCTCCTTTTCTTCAACCACCGGGAGATGGCGGATACCCTTCTCGGTCAGGATGGAGATGCACTCCTCGATCGACTGGTTCGGAGAGACGTAAATGACGCTGGGCGTCATCAACTCCGAGACCTTGGTCTCCTGAGCTTTCTTGCCATCCAGAATGCCCTTCCGAGCATAGTCGCGCTCCGAGAAGACGCCGATCGCCTTGTTATGCTTCACCACCAGGACCGCCCCAACATCTCGCTCTCTCAGCAGCTCCAGGGCTTCAACGACAGTGGCTTCGCTGTCGATGTGCCAGACGTCACCTGAGATGCGGGTCAGTATTTCCTTCACCGTGGGCATGAGGCCAGCTTTCTGTCGACTCCAAGGATGTGCCGCATGAGAGCATAGATCGGTGTCTCCAATCCACTGGTTACAGGCTCCCGGTCGAAGTCGGAGAAATCAAACCCTCGGTTGTGAGGAGGCAACTCAGCGTCCGCTCGGTCTCGACTCGGGGCCAGTGGCCTCCCCTCTCAGGATGCGAATCTTCTCCTCCCGAGTAAGAGGTTTCATCTTTGTATTCAGCACCGAGTACTCTCCCGGCTTCCCGGGAGGCACGGGGCTACTGACCGGCGGTGAAGCTTGCCGGGATGCTCGGGGCGGAGGAGTGCCCCCTTCTCGCATTTGCCGATTCTGCTCTACCAGCTTCTCGAGCACGGCCGGGTTGACTGCTACGGCCTGCCTGGCGGAGGCCGGACTGGATGGGCCTACTCTGGTCTGACTGATCTGCCCTGCCTGGCCTCCTTCACGGGACCTCGACGGCGGGGCCACCCAGCTCTCCAGGGGCTCCCATGAGTGGCCAAAGACGAGACCGGCGAGGATCACCAACAGCGCGACGGGGATCATGTACCCCAGGAAGATCCGTCCCTTACTGCCGCTGGGGTTCAGGGCTCCACATCGAGGGCAGACCGGTGCCTGGTCACTGACTTCTTCATCGCATTCGGGACACTCGATGAGACTCACCCTCTACAGCTCCTGTTCGTGGAACTCCTGTTCCCGCCGCCTGGGGCCGGTCGTGGAATGCCTGCAAGTGTCTCCTGGTCTGCTCCTTGACTCGGCCTCATGGCAATTTAGCACAGCCGATGGGCTGCTTCCGCAGATCCGGTGCCGGCGGGCCAAGCCGATCCCATGCGATCTCGCCCCCTCTGATCTGCCCCGGGGTTCCAACCTGTTCAGGAGGTGAAACATCCTTCTCCGTCATGGAGTAAGGTGATCTGAGCGCCACTCCTGGGCGACCCGTTCTGGTATACGCCTTGGGGGGAGCGCTCGAACAATCCTCGGGCGGAAGGGAGTCCCCTATTGAAGCGGAAGAGTAGCAGTTTCGGGGACACCAGCTTTGACATCAACACGCGCCAGGACGCCAGCCAGGGGCTGTCCTGTATCGGTCGAGGTATCCGGGCAGCTGGGGAAGTATTGCTGAGGATGGCAACGCAGGGATGATTCTTGCCGCTTCGGCTGCAGCCTCCGACGAGGCAAGCCTTACCACTCGTCTCCGGGAGATTGTCTGTGGGACAGGGTGGCTCCTGGAGGCGCTTCGGGAAGCACGGGGTCTCGGGTTGCCGGACTGGTGTGTTGGTGCTGGAGCCGTCAGGAACGCCGTGTGGGACTCCCTGTCGGGGCACACTACTCCGTCGGCTCTCTCCGATGTGGATGTGGTGTACTTCGATCCCCGAGACCTCACGCAGGAGCGGGACGACGAGCTTGCGAGCCGGCTGGCCCGCAGCTGTCCTCGCTTTACGTGGGATGTCACGAATCAGGCAGGAGTGCATCTCTGGTACGAGGCCGAGTACGGCGTGGCTGTGTCGCCTCTGACCTCGACCCTCGAAGCGATCTCCACCTGGCCCGAGACGGCGACCTGCGTGGGCGTGCGGCTGACCGATGGCGAGGAGGTCGATGTCCTGGCTCCCCTGGGACTGGTCGACCTCTTTGATCTGGTCGTCCGGCGCAACCCGGCGCGGGTGACCCCCGAGGAGTACCTGCGTCGGCTGGAGAAGAAACAGTACGCTCTACGCTGGCCGAGGGTGGCTATCTTGCAGGAGGACTCATGAGCGGTTTCGCAGCGGGAGCCTGCTCGTCCCTGCCTGGAGAAATGCTGGTCTGGTTCCGGTCGTTGCTGCTGTCGCTGGTCTCCCGCCGACGGTTCTTGGCTGGGAGCGGATCGACAGCGCCACCTTCGCCTTGAGGGATGAGGCTGCGGCAGGCCGGAGCGCCGGGATCTGGGACGCCATGAAACTCTGGTAGTCCCGAAGCGGTTCCTTAGAGACCTGCCGTTTTCATAGTTTCCCGGATGACATCGGCGCTGGCGACAAGGGCAGACTGCTCGTTGTCCGGCAGGTCAATCTGAACCGTTCGATCCACCCCACCCCGGCTGATGACGCAGGGCAGGGAAATGGCGACCCCCGCCAGGGGGCTCCCGGAGGGTTGCACGCAGCTGACGGTCAAGACACTCGACTGGGACTTCAAGATCGCCTCCGTGAGCCGAACCAGGCCCAGGCCTATGGCGTAGTGAGTCGCGCCCTTGCGCTTGATGACCTCGTAGGCTGACAAGCGGACGGTATCTGCGATGCGGCTCCGGGTCTCGGGTCCGTCCTCGACTTTCGCAAGCTCGCAGTATCGGCCATAGGAGACGCCGGCCACCACCGCAGTCGACCAGGACACGAACTGGCTGTCGCCGTGTTCGCCCAATACTGCGGCGTGTACGTTTCTCGGATCGACGCCCACGTGCTTTCCCAGGTAGTGGCGCAACCGGGCCGTGTCGAGGATCGTGCCGCTGCCGATGACGCGATGCGGCGGGAATTGAGTGAACTGGGTCATGGCCACGGTCAGGACGTCCACGGGATTGGAGGCGACCAGGACGATGGCCTCGGGGCACTTCTCCCTGATTGCCTCCGACATGCCACCCATGGCTTCCACGTTCCGGCCCGCCAGATCGAGGCGGGTCTCACCGGGGCGCTGCTTCGCTCCGGCCGTGACCACCACGATGTCGGAACCCTTCAGATCTTCCAGCGTTCCGGCCCGCACCTGGACCGGTGATGCAAAGGGAACGGAGTGGGCCAGGTCCATGGCCTCCCCCTCGGCACGCTCGAAGTTGAGATCCGACAGGACGATCTCCTGGGCCAACCCTCGGATGATCGCTGCGTAGGCGAAGCTTGTTCCCACGTGGCCCGCCCCGATTACATGAATCCTGGACATCGTTGAAAGCTCCTTTCAAGTTGCCGGGAACCCCAAGGGTTCGGCCCGGCGTGTCGAGAACATCATACTCGTCGGGAAGGGGCGCCGTAGGACAGGAGGCTCGGCACCCCAGGGACCTGCGGAGTGCTCGCGCCTACAGGAACGGCATCACGATGGCATCGTAGTGGAGGCCACGTAGAGCAGAAGGAACCGGGCCGTTCGGTTCACTGGCTGTCATCACGGTGGATCTGGGCGGTCTCGGGGTCCCGGGACTTCAGGTGGGAGTGGACTTCCTGAAAAGCCCTCATGGTGGCGAACTGGAATTGCTGCTGCTCGTTTCGCATTTCATGAACCTGAGTCTCGACATTGCCGAGGCGATCTTCCACCCGCTGCATCCGCGTGTCGAGATGAACCACGGTCTTCTCCACGGAGTCCAGCCGCTCCTGAATCACACCGAACTGCTGGTCCATCAGATCGAATCGCTGGTCCACCAGATCGAATCGCTGGTTCATCATCTCGAACCGCTGGTCCATCATCTCGAATCTCTGATCTACGAGGTCGAACCGCTGTTCCAAGACCATGAACCGCTGCTCCATCAGATCGAACCGCTGGTCCATCAAGTCCAGTCTCCGGTCCACCTGATCGAAACGCTGATCCATCGAATCCAGTCGCACATGGATCTGCCGCTGTCCCTCGGAAAGGGCGCGCAGTTCCGGGAAGACGGACTCCTTCATGAACTCGAGTGCCTTGTCAGTCATCGTTCGTGTCTCCATTTCCGCTCCATCAATGGCCTGCGCCTGCAGGTTCTGAGGCTCCAGGTCCGGGAGAAACCAGACCAGG
>JAJFLN010000404.1 GCA_021772705.1 Candidatus Cloacimonadota bacterium
ACCAGTTTGGTCACGGAGTTCACTGAGCGCTCAGAGAACACAGAGGTTTTGGGGGAACACCAACTCTCCCGAAAAGGACCTCCGTGATCTCCGTGACCTCTGTGGCCTCCGTGTAACCTCCCATGCGAACGCCTCTGAACCCATCCCCCGGGCGTGACGAGACAGCCTTCGATTTCCTGTTCCAGTAGAACCCTTTCGCGCAGCGGGACAGCCACCAGTTTGGTCACGGAGTTCACTGAGCGCTCAGAGAGCACAGAGGTTTTGGGGGAACACCAACTCTCCCGAAAAGGACCTCCGTGATCTCCGTGACCTCTGTGGCCTCCGTGTAACCTCCCATGTGAATGCCTCTGAACCCATCCCCCGGGCGTCATGGGTCATTCATGGAACAATTCCGACTGCCCGTCGTAGATTGAATCGGAGGTAGTTTCATGTCCGTTCTCTTTCGCACGCTTCTCGTCTCTCTTCTTCTGACCGTCACTGTTTCCACCGGAATCGCGGGGCCGGGAGGGACGGCCGACTCCAGCGCCGTCTTCATCAGCGACAAGACGGTCCTCTACGACGCGCTGAAGCAGATGGTGCGGGTGGCAAAGAAGAATATCCTGCTGCGCATCTTCGTCGTCTCCGACAACGACGGCGTCCTCTTCACCTCCCCCGACGACCAGCATCCGATGGCCGAGGAGTTCGTCAATCTCCTGATCGAACGAAAGGTGCAGGATCCGAACCTGGACATCGTCCTGATCCTCGATCCGATCAACTTCGTCGACTACCACCAGGTCTTCGAGTTTCCCTGGCAGAGGTGGGCGGCGAAGCTCCGGAAGCGGGGCCGGCTCTTCAGGGGGCTGGCGCGGCGGCTGGAAACAACCATCGTCGTCAACCGTGCCTATCCCGAGCGCTACGAGCGTTTGAAGGGGCAGTCGACCCTCAGAGAGCGCCTCCGGGATGCGGGAATCACGGTGCTCTCGGCGAACCTGTTCCACAATCCGGAGAAGAACTTCTTCTTCAAGATCAAGCCAGGGCGAGATGGGGCCGTCGACGATAGTGACGTTCGGCTGAAGACCATCAAACGCCTTCCCGACGAGTACCTCTCCGTTGGCGATCGGATCGCTCTCGAGAAGAAGATGACCTTCTATCAGGCCTTCTCTCTCTGCGGCGACCATCGGAAATTCGCCATCATCGACGATGGCGCTCTGGCCTGGAATGCCTCCATGAACGTCTGGGACAACGACTTCTACAGCCCCGACGACGGCGTCCTGGTAGCTGGCAAGCTGGCCGGCAAGATGGTCGATCAGTTCGAGCAGGCCCGCAAGGAGTCCCTCGAGCTCTACCGGTCCCTCTACCGGGCCGGGAAGATGCCCGAGCTCGCCCAGCAATACGAGCGAGGTCCCTACCGTTACTCACCGGCGAATCCCGTCAACCTCCTCCAGGCCGGAGGCAAGGAACTGAAGCTCTCCCCCGCCGGCGGCGAGCTGCTCAGGGACGGCGACATCGCGGCCCGGCTCGTCAACTCCTTCGAGCACCTGAAGCCCGGCAGCACGGTGGACATCTATCAGACCCTCATCACGGATCCGAAGATCATCAAGCCCATCGTGACGGCGGCACGGAGGGGTGTGGTCTTCCGGATACTGACCGATTCCTATGAGAACGTCTACGGGGCCGACGCCAGCTTCACCCACGGAGTCGCCTTTCGGAACTTCAGAGATGCCATGAAGGACGGCGCCTCCATTCTCGTACGGGCCGTGGTTCCCGACCCGAGGATCTCCGAGATTCACCGCAAGTTCGCCCTCGTCCGGGGCCCGCGTGACGACGACAGGCAGGAGGACTACCTGCTGACCGGTTCAGCCAACTTCTCGATGCACAGCGCCGACGGCACTCAGCGGGAGCTGAACATCCTCTTCGACCAGGGGGACGTGAAGCGTCAGGCCCGGGATTTCTTCGACGCCGCCTGGGAAAACCGCCTCCCGGAGGAGCAGAACATGATCCCCCGTCTGATCCGTGAGGACTGGCACGGCAAGGATGTCTTCTCCACGGGCTTCATCAAGTTCCTGAGCCTCTTCGGCCTCGGCGGTTGAAAGAGGATCGTGCCTCGGGTTACCATTGCCGTCCTCACCGAGGGAGGTCCTCATGGTTGATCGACTCATCTGTCCGTTTGTTGAACCCGTCGTGATCGACACCGAGCCGGGGCAGTACGCCTGGTGCCAGTGCGGCAGCACCGCTGTGCCGCCCTTCTGCGATGGCTCCCACTACGGCACGGGGATCTCGCCGAAAATGGTGATCGTCAACAAGAAGGGCAAGGTCAAGTGGTGCGGGTGCCGTCAAACCAAGAAACCGCCCTATTGCGACAAGAGCCACGAGCAGATCGGCTGACTCGGCCATGACCGAGCTTCAATTCGAGGCCGAGAAGGACCTCACCCCGCTCTGCGGTGACTGCGGCGAACACGCCGAGCCCTGGCCCTTCGCCTGTCCCGAGTGCGGCCAGGTCCACCACGCCCGCTGCTGGCGCATTCGCGGAGGCTGCGCCGAGTGTGATTGCCGCACCCACGAACCAAGACCCGAAGCGGCAACTGGCGGCCGAAGGGGCAGCGCCAGGCTGCTCTGGTCCTATCTTCGTCTCGTCGCCCACCTGCAGCAGAAATGGGGCATTCCCATGGGACCCACGGGACTGGCCGTGATCCTGTTGGCCGCCTGCAGCGCGCTCCTCGTCGCCCTTCTCTGGGCCCTCCTCTGAACGAGCTCCTCAGATGCCCAGCAGGCGTCTCAGGCTGGGCCAGTAGGGCTCCAGGATGTAGTAGAACGACACGGCGAGGACGCAGAACGCCAGCTGATGCATGCCGAACCCGGCGATAGGGCGGCAGACGGCCTGGATGAGCGCCCCGAGAATGCCAAAGGGAACGAGGATGATTCTCTCGATGGCTCGAAACATGATCCGACCTCCTGTGTACTGCCGGTCGACGCCGGCCCGACCCCACGCCCCCTTCGACAGCAACTGCCAGGCCAGTTCCGGACAGTGGTCCATCATTTCACTCCCCTGGCGCTCATTCGGCACTATGGAGGCCCATTCCGTCTCTCCCGGCACCAGACACTGTTGCCTCCTGGCGCACTCCGTGTCATGAATCGGTACAGGGGAAGCCCTGTTACCGGGCCCGTGCCCGGAATGGCCAGAGCAGGAGGGAGACATCAATGGCTGAAGAGAAGGTCCTGATGATGGAGGAGCTCTTCATCCGCGACATCGGAGTTCCTCGGCTGGAGTTCTACAGACTCCTGGAGGAGGATTCCCGGCGACTTCTCGAGTTCGTGGAGGAGGAGTCGAATCCAGAGGACCTGCGAGCCCTGGCCTCACGCGCCCTGGCCTACTTAATCCAGGACAATGACGTCATCCCCGACGACAAGGCCTTCGGTCACGTCGATGACTACGTGATCATCCTCGTCGCCTTTGACGAGCTGTTCCCCGGCGAGATCAGCCAGCTCAGCGCCGAGGCCCTTCTGGAGGCACTCCCCCTGGATGTCCGGACCCGGGTCGTGGAGGCCATGGAGTTGGTCCTGAAATCGAAGGACTTCTTTCCACCTTCAGCGCTGAAGAAACCCCTGGAGAAGGAGTTCGAGCACTTTCGCAAGCGGCGCGATCAACCGAGGAGTCTCTGGAGCCTGGCCGTGCTGATGCTGCCCGAGATTTTCTTGAAGGGACTCCTGGAATCCGCCGGACCCAGGGACGAGTACGGTCGCCCCATGCTGGAACGGCCAGGTCCGGTGCTGGCGGTCCTCTTCTTCCTGCTCTCGACGGTCATCATCGGAATCGTCCTGGTCTTCCAGAACTGACGGAGTCGAAAGACGCCGAAGGCCCCGCAGGCATTCGGCGTCCTTTGAGCAAGGTGGAATCGACTCTAGTTGATCATGACAGTCACGTTGCTGTCTTCTCGACCGGTAATCCTCAACACCTCGATGCGGGCGTCGCCGATTTCATCCTCTATCGATGGCAGAACCATGTAGATTTCGTAACTGTCATCGAAAAGCTGAAGCTGGCGCATCAGAGTCTGTTCACGTGTCTTCACGGAGTTCCTCCTACCGAGAGTCGGGCTAAGTCAGAAGAGTAGGCTAGTTCGAGTCAAGATGTCGGGCGGACTTCCGGGACGCTGATCCCGGACAGGACGCCTCTTTCCGGCCGGCAGTGGCCCCATGGAGGCTGAGTCCGACCTGGCATGCTGATGAGACTGGCTGGCGGCATCGAACAGCCGGCACCTCTGCTTTCTATGGAGCTTAGTCACACTTCCTCCTCGGAGTTCCGATGACTGAGGCAAATGGACGCCTCCGGCTGACTGTGTCGATCCTCCTCAGCTATCGACAAGTTCCCCCCCAATCTGGAGACTTCTTGAACGAATATCCGCCAGATCCCCGCCCACCCGGGACCGACGCTCCGGCAGCCACCGGCTCCCACCTCTCCAGGCCTCGCTACAGCGGGCCCCGGACACTCACCGTGGTATCCTGAAGACCTCCATGTTCCTCCGTAAAGCTGCCCTGATCTCGCTCCTCGGAGTCGGGCTCCTGGCCTCGCCGGGCCACGCTCAATCTCTCGACGCCCTGGAACAGCTGCTGGAAGAACATCCGACAGCGGGGCTGGAAGACAGCGCCGAGGTGCCTCGCTGGATAGACGTCTCCATCACGGCCCCTGCCCCTCCGGCCCTGGGTGTCCCCTTCGAGGTAGAGGCCAGAGTCACCTCGTTGCTCGCAAGGCTTCCGGCGGCCCGCTTCGAGTGGATACTGCCCGAAGCCGTGTCCCTCACCGAAGGACCCTCCGGGGGCAAGCTGTCTCTGGAGAAGGGAAAGGCCAGGACACTCCTCTGGAAGTTGGTGGTCCGGGAGCCCCTGAACATCGTCGAAGGGCAGCTGGAACTGAGTCTGTCAGCCCGCCCGCCGAAGCGGGCTCTCTTCAAGGTTACCCGGAAGATGCCTCCGGATCAGGCGGCCCGCGTTGAGGCCGAGATCCGAAAGCTGGGACGGGAACCCACCCGAGTGGTCACCCGCCTCGAGGTCGCCGTCGACGGCCGGGAAGGCTTCGCCGGGTTCTCCCCCCTGGTCTGGAGCAGCTACCTGGACGAGGACGGCTTCTACATCGGCGCCGGTAGTTTCATGGACGCCAACTTCGAGGCCCAGGACCTGGTGGCCGACGCCGAGCGGCTCATCGTTGCCCGCCGATTCGACCAGGCCCTGGCCCTGCTCGACCAGGCCCGGGTCGAACTGCGGCCGGATCTGGAGGCCGATCCCTTGCTGCGCTGGGAGGCGGCCAACAACGAGGCCATCTGCGAGTTCGAGACCGGCAAGACCTCCGAGGCGATCGCAGTCTGGAAGCGGATCGCCCGGGACCCTCGGTTTCGCCATGTGAAGCGATACTGCCTGTACAACCTGGGCGAGGCCCACCGCCGCCTGGGCAGAACGGCTCAGGCAATCGACTACTTCGAGTCCGCAGCCCGAGACAAGCCGGCATTTCAGCTGCCGGCCCGCAAGTTGATGCAGCTGAAGCAAGCCCCTGCCCGCCGACAGGGCCACTGAGGTCCGTATTTCGCCCTGGCCACCGCCGGACCGGCAAGCCCTGCTGATTTCCCGGGCTTGACCGGATCGCCTCGCCTCAATAGGATGCTGCCTTGTGGAGATCCTTGGAAATGGCCCGGTCCTGACCTTCGATGCTGGCAATCCATTCATCGAATGTGGCGCCGTGGCGCACGAATCGGGAGTCATCGTCCAGGTCGGCGAGTCCGACGGGCTGCGCCAAAAGTACCCTGAAGCAACCTTCCGTGACCTGAAGGGCCGGGTCCTGATGCCCGGGACCATCAATTGCCACACTCACCTCTACGGTAGTCTTTCCCGGGGTATGGCTCTGAAGGATCCTCCGCCAACGAACTTCGTCGAGATCCTGGAACGATTGTGGTGGCGCCTCGACAGGACGCTGGATGAAGAGGCTATCAAAGCCTCGGCATGGGTCGGTCTGGCCGACGCCCTGCTGTCTGGCTGTACGACCCTCTTTGACCATCACGCCTCCCCGGCGGCGGTGCCCGGCAGCCTGGACATCCTGGAGGACTGCTTCCGGCAAGTGGGAATGCGGGGCTGTCTCTGCTACGAGGTCTCGGATCGGGACGGGCCACAGGTCCGGGATCAGGGAATCGCCGAGAACCGGCGGTACGCCACCCAGGATCGAGGCGACCAGTTCCGAGGAATGACGGGCATTCACGCCTCCTTCACCGTGTCCGACGAGACACTGGATGCCATCGCCGAGGCCATTCCCGGCACCAACGCTGGCGTACACATCCATGTGGCGGAGGACGCAGCCGACGTGACCCTGTCGCGGGAGAAGTTCGGCGAGAGACCCTTGCGACGCCTGGAGAGCCGGGGCCTGCTGGGCAGAAGCTCCCTGGTGGCACACGGGGTCCATCTCGAGGAGGCGGAGTGGCAACTCCTGAAGGAGCGGCAGTCTCCGGTCATCCACAACCCTTGCAGCAACCTGAACAACGCCGTGGGAGCCTTGGAGATCGAGAAGCTCAGGGACGCTGGCGTTACGGTCGGTCTGGGAACCGATGGCTACACGGCCAGCATGCTCGACGAGTATGCCGTGACGGGAATTGTGGCCCGGCATGTGGCTGGAACCCCCGGGGCGGGATGGATGAGCTCCCTGGATCTCCTGACCCAGGTGAACCCGGAAATCGCCTCCCGGTTCTTCTCCCGCCCCCTAGGAAGACTGGCACCGGGCCACTGGGCGGACATGGCAGTCATCCGTTACTGGTCCCCCACCCCCATGGACGCCACCAATCTGGGCGGCCATCTCCTGTTCGGCATTGCCCGGGCTCCGGTCGACTCCGTCTACCTTGCCGGAGAGGCCGTCGTCGAGGACGGGAAGCTGACCCGTCTGGATCAGCAGGAGCTGTTCGCCCGGGCCCGCGAGACAGCCCGAAAGGTCTGGGAGCGTTTCTAGATGACAATGGATCACATCACGGGGCTGAGCTGCATGCGTTGCGGCAGGGAGTTTCCCTCTAGCTACTCCGATTACACCTGCAGCGACTGCGGAGTGGACGGAATCCTCGACGTTCATTACGACTACGAGAAGATCGGGTCCCGTACGAACCGGGACGGACTGCAAGGGGCGGGAATGTGGCGATACTTGCCGCTGTTGCCCCTGGACGACAGTCAGGCCCCGCCTCCACTGACCGTTGGAGGAACCCCACTCTACGCCCCGGAGCGGCTCAGGCGCGAGACGGGCCACCCCTCTGTCTACATCAAGGACGACGGCAGAAACCCGACGGGGAGCTTGAAAGACCGGGCCAGTGTGGTGGGCCTGGCCAGGGCGCGGCAGGAGGGGGCAGAGGCGATCACGGCGGCATCGACGGGCAACGCGGCCTGCTCCATCGCTGGCTTGACGGCTCCGGCAGGGATACCTTGCAACATCTTCGTCCCCGAGCGGGCCCCCAGGGCCAAGGTGGCCCAGCTTCTGGTGTACGGGGCCCGGGTCTTCCAGGTTCAGGGAACCTACGAACAGTGCTTCGACCTCTCCGTGGAGGCCTCGCGCCGCTGGGGCTGGTACAACCGGAACTGCGGCTATAACCCCTGCCTGGTGGAGGGGAAGAAGACCGTCGCCTACGAGATCGCCGAAGAGCTGAACTGGCAGGCGCCGGACCGGGTCTACGTCAGCGTCGGCGATGGATGCATCGTCTCCGGGGTCTACAAGGGATTCTACGACCTGATGCAGCTCGGCTGGATCGACACGATGCCCCATCTGGTCGCCGTCCAGGCCGCCGGAGCTTCTCCGGTTGTCACCGCCTTTGAGACCGGCTCGGAGATTGTCCCCGTCGAGCCCCACACCCTGGCGGACTCCATCGCATGCGGGACTCCCAGGAACGGCCTGAAGGCACTCCGGGCGCTCCGAGAGAGCAAGGGCGCCGCCGTCTCCGTCACTGATGAAGAGATCCTCAATTCCATGAGTCGCCTCGCCGTAGGGTCTGGCGTGTTTGGAGAACCGGCAGGCGTGACAGCCTACGCCGGTTTCCTGAAGCAGTGGGAGGCGGGCCAAGTCGATCGGGATGAACGAGTGGTCGTGCTGATCACGGGCAACGGGCTGAAAGACGTCGACTCGGCCTTCAAGGCCGTCGGCGAACCGAACCGGGTGGAACCTACCATCGAGGCAATCGCAGGCCTCGTTCGAACTGGCTGAGCTGCCGGCGGCATCGTGACACAGTCCACATCGACCGGACCTCACCTCTCCCTGATCATCCCCTGTTTCAACGAGGAAGAGAGAATCCAGTCGACCCTCGTGACCATCGGCGACTTTCTCCGGGAGTCCGCCATCGACGCAGAAGTGCTGGTCATCGATGATGGAAGCAGCGACGGGACACAGGCCGCCGCGGAGGCCGTGGCCGATAGGGTCCCGGGCCTGCGGATTATCCGGAACCAGACGAACTCCGGCAAGGGATTCGCCGTGCGCCACGGAGTTCAGGAAGCCCAAGGTGTGAACCTTCTCTTCAGCGACGCCGATCTCTCGACGCCTATCGAGGAGACCTCGAAGCTGCTGGCGTTGCTGGACGCCGGGGCCGACGTCGCCATTGGTTCCCGTCGCATGGCCAGCTCCCAGATCGAGATCCCCCAGCCCTTCTTCCGCAGGTTCATCGGCGCCACATTCGTTCTGCTCCAGCAGCTCCTGACCGGAATGTCCTACAAAGACACTCAGTGTGGATTCAAGGCCTTCAGAACCGACGTGGCACGGCAGCTCTTCGGCCGATCATTGATCCGGGGATTCTGTTTCGACGTCGAGATCCTCGTCATGGCCGTCAGCGCCGGATACCGAGTCGAGGAGGTCCCCATACGCTGGCGAGATGACCGGAACTCCCGGATCAACCCTCTGGTGGACGCCACCCGGATGTTCGCCGATCTCCTCGCCATCCGATGGCACATGATCACGGGCAAGTACTCCGGAATCGAGTATCTGCCCCGTGATTAAGTTGCCGGAGCAGGGAGGGCAACCGTTCTTCAGCTCTTTGCTGGAGTGCATCGACAGCCGGAGGCCCGCGTGCCTGGTTGTCTTTCTCGGCCCCGAGAGCCGCTCCGGGCAACGACTGATCCTGGGTCCGGAAGGGCCGGTCCAGGGAGAGATGCCCACCGGATCTCTGGGTGCCTGGTTACTGACCCAGACCCGGGAGGCCCTGGCTCGGGGCACCAGCGCAACCCTGCGGCCCGATGGCGACAGTCATCCCGAAGTGGAGGTTTACTTCGAGCCCTACCCTCCCCGCCCCCATCTCTTCATCATCGGCGGAGGTCACGTGGGGAAAGCCCTCCATGACCTGGCGGCGCCGCTGCCCATATTCCAGCTCACCGTCGTCGATGACCGGCCAGACTACGCCAGCAGAAAGCGTTTTCCAGGCACCGAGACAGTCTGCTGTGACTACGCCGAGACCTTCGATCGCGTCCACATCGATCCGGGCAGCTTCATCGTCATCGTGACCCGGGGCCACCGGGCCGACAGGATCTGCCTCGAGAGGGCCGTCGAGACCGACGCCCGGTACATCGGGATGATCGGCAGCAAGCGCAAGGTCCTCATGACCTACAAGAACCTGATCGATCAGGGGGTGAGCCGGGAACGCCTCGCCAGGATCCACGCTCCTGTGGGACTCGATCTGTCTGCTGCCGGCGCTCCGGAGATCGCCGTCTCGATCCTGGCGGAGCTGATCGCCGTCAAGAACGGACTGGACCCTCGCAGACTTCACTCTCTGAGTGCTGGACTGGAGATTCCTCCTTAGGACCGGGGGAAGAGGCCAGGCTGCCAGCCTCGACAATTCTCTGAAGCAAGCCCGGCTCGGCCTCGAAGCCGCACACCTCCCGCGACGCAGCCTCGGCGGCCTCGTGAGACAGAGTCTCGCCGGCGCAGACAGGGCCGTGGTACTGCTTCAGCAACCTGTCCAGTGACAGGGCCAGGCCGGAAGGATCCAGGTACTGCTCCGGGTTCCGCAACCCCTCCTTGAGATCCTGGGAAAATGCCTCCACCAGCGTGCGAGTTTCCCTGCCCGTCGGTACGAGATGAAACCAGAGCAGCTCACTCTGAAGGGGCAGGCAGAGGACATCCCGGCCCGAACGAGGCGCTCTTCCGATGTGTCCCCTTCGGTGTGTACGGGCGACCTCGCTCCGTGCGACCTCGTCGGGCACGTCGAGGAAACGGAAGATCCGGCTGTCCAGTTCTCGCTCCACCGCCATCAGGTACCCGATGGCAGCCGCCGCAGCAGCATCGGGCTGGGTACCGCTCCTCTGCCGGCTGGCGAAGCCCAGATAGTTCAGTGTCAAGGGATCCAGCTCATCGGCCAGATCAGCTCCGAGCTCCAGTCGAACTCGCTCCAGATCCTCCGGCGAAGGCTGGGTGGGCGGCAGTTGCCCCAGAATCTCTTCGAGGCGGGACATCATGGGGTCCATGGGCCGGTTCCCCAGCATCCAACTCCAGTCCCCACTGGGCGCCGTCGGCTGATCAGCAGGGCGACGGCTGGCGATCTTCAGCGATAGTGCCCGATGGTCTCCGGCCACGATGATCACCAGGTAGTAGAGAAGGACTGCGCTCCCACCTGGCGCCGGCAAATCCAGTGACGCCAGGGGGACCTCGGCCAGGACCCGCAGACCCTCCAGAAGAACGGAGGCGAAACCAAAGTTCGCGGCCGCAAAGATGTAGGCCAGCTGCACCGAGATCAGCCCCACCAGGAGGGAGAGGAGCGCCATGGGCATCAAGATGGCGATCAGGGGCATGACGAACAGGTTGGCCACCAGGGCGATGACCGGAATGGAGCCAAAGTAGACGAGCAGCAGCGGAGCTGTGCCGATGAAGGCCGCCGTGGAGACCGAGACCAGGCTGCTTCCGTGGGTGGGAAAGCGGCTGAGGAGATGCATCAGGGCGGGAGTCAGGGCCAGGATCGACAGAGTCGCGGCGAAGGAGAGTTGAAATCCCGGCGTCTCCAGAGCCCGTGGATCATGGATGAGAATCAACAAGGCTGCTAGAGCCACTCCGTTGAATGGGGAGGTCTTCCGCTCAGACAGCGCCCCGGCGACGACACATGCAGCCATCACGAGGGCACGTAGGATGGAGGGACGGCCGCCCACCATCAGCGCATAGGCGGCCAGTACTACCAGAGTAGCCAGGGCGGGGAGTCGCCGGCCAATCGGCAGAAGCCCGAAGACGAAGTAGCAGACCAGGGCCAGAATTCCGATATGCTGGCCCGACTGAGACAGGGCATGGAGCGTTCCGGTCTGCCGGAAGTCCTCGATCTGCTCCGCCGGCATGACAGACCGCTCACCCAGAACGAGCTGCTTCAGGAGGTTCGCCGTCCCCGTCTCGTGGGTCGCCGAGAGTAGATCCGAAAATCGCCTCCGGGTCCCATGAGCCCAGGCCACCAGGCGGTTGCCCTCGCCGATGGCCTGCCGGCGATAGTATCCGGGCCGGCAACTCAGCTCGGAGAGCACGCCGGCGTTGAGCTGAGCATGCTTCCAGCTCCAGGTCTCGGAGAACCGGTCGGGAATGATGGGGGCCACCTCCCCGCTCACCTGAAACACGTCCCCGTAGCCAGGAATCAACCAATGGACCCCTCGGAGCACGAGCCTGATCCGGCCCACGGCCTCCCTTCCGGCGCCCGTGGACAGAACCTGGGCAACGCAGACGGCGCGCTCTTGATAGAGCCGCGGCTCCTCGTCCAGTCGAACAGTCAAGACGACTGGCCCCTCGCCCAGCTGGTGGAGGTAGTGCCTGCCATCGAGAAGCGGGTCCGCCTGCTGTCCTCGGAGCAGACCCGCCGTCAGGACCGCGAGTATCAGCAACCGGGTCGCCAGCTTGCCCGACGAGAGGAAGTGAGCTACAGCGGCCATCAGAGAGAGGGCGGCCAGACAAGCCCAGGTGTGCTGCGGCTCGAGAGACACCTGCTGCTGCAACCGGATGCCGATGACGAAG
>JAJFLN010000405.1 GCA_021772705.1 Candidatus Cloacimonadota bacterium
ATTACCTCCCTGAAACAGCAGTCACGCCCCGTACTCCCCTACCTGGTCGAGGCCATTCAGGCCAAGCTCGAAGACCGAACCGTGCCCTCGATCGTCCCCCCACAGACAGCAAGCCCAGCCGCATTGCCGTGAACGGTTACCATCTCCCAGAGGGCGCTGGAGACGGACTTTCAAGGGAAGTGGTCTGAACTACGAGACCCGCTGATGAGCATCCGGCGACTCGTGGAAAGACTAACAGATGAGCGTGTGGAGTGGTGGACAGTTCCAGACGAACATCTCTTGCAGGCGCTGAATTATCCTGTTACATCCTCGAAGAAGGAATGGGTTGACGAGATACATACGCTTGACAAATTGCTGGTAGAGGGCTTCAGACTCAAGGCACTCCGCAAGAGATGTGAGGCATTGCAGGTATCGATAGAAGCGGACTGGGCTTCACTCAAGACGTTGAAAGCTCTCCTGATTGGACTTGGATGGAAACGCGAGCACGCGGATGAACTACTGGACCCCCTTGTAGAGCTGCACCTGTTTAGGAGTAAGCTGGCGGGTCATGCCAGCGGTCAGTCGGGGAAGGAACTTGTACGAAAGTCATTGGGACGCTGGGGAGATCGTCGGCGGCACTTCTGGGATCTCGCTGACCGCTGTGATGCTTCGTTCAGCCGGATTGCTTTTGCATTGCTCGAGGAGTAGGTGGTAACCACACGCTACGGTCTGCAGCCGGATTGCCATCACCCATGAGTTCGTAGCTGAATCTAGACGTTATGTTGCACTATGTTACGTGTATGCTACGGCCACAGCTAGTACGACTTTCGCCCGCGGGCTATCAACCACAGTCTCGACTTCTCTCGGATCATTGGGGTCCCGGATTGGCCGCACCGCACTCGCCTAGCCAGACCTCATACAACTGAAGTGCTGCACCGAAGAGATCTTCAATCTCTCCCCTCCACGCTGGAGCCAACGAGAGCTCTAGGTTAAACCGAAACCGCCAATCGCCTACTTCCGCAGTCAGTGGAACGTCTCCTCCAGTCGCCTGCGACAAGAACTTCTGAAACCTCGTCTTCAACTCTTCAGAAGAGGCACCCTCCCGACCTATGATGTCAAGGTAACTGACAACACGATTGTTTCCCGGTACCACTGGAATCGATCGCTTCACCAACTCTCCAGGATCCCTATCTGGCACGTCGGCAGGCAACTTGTCACTCCACCCACACTCATCGTGTCGGTGGAGAAAGACGTTCACCCCAGTGCTCTGATCTCTGCAGGATATCACTCTCTGAGCTGTGAGATACACTTCACACCGTCCCTCTAGGTAGGATTCTGACGCCCACTTTGACATCAACATCCCCCATACCAGCTAGGAAAGCCCCATGCCGCAGCACCTGTTCTTCTTGCAGTCGCCGAACCTCCCTGTCTTCCGCAGCCGACATTTGCCTCCAGTAACTCTCGAGTTTGTCGGAGTAGCGATCCTCCTCGTCATCACAGAGTGGACCGGCAAGCCTCGCCACTAATAGATCTCTCAAAACCCCAAGATACGCTCTAATCGTGGGAGTCATGATTCCTCCACCCATGCGACTGCCGTGGAACAGAGTAGATTCTGATACTCCTCAGCATCCATGTTCTTCGCAGGCTCGATGAAGCCATGCACGCCTGGCTTCGCCTTGTCAGGTGAATACACGAGGCCTCTGGGCAGCGATGCAAGCTCCAGCCGAAACACAGAATACTTGCCGGGCCCGCCAAGCCTCTCGGGTTTCAAAAACGGGGGTAGATTCTCTATCGCGTCAGGTGAAACTGACATGCCTCCGCCTCCAGGCGACACCACATTCGTGTCAGGGTCCGGCACAATGTCGGGGCGCTGTTCCGGCAGCAACCCGGCGTCCGGAAGCCGTACACCCAAGAGTCGGCCACCCGGACCACAACGTGGCCGCCCATCGCCGCCTTTCCGCATCGCTCGAAACACATTCTTCGGTACTTGAGAACTCACACTCTTCAACAACCTCCACTCAAGCACCATACCGCATCTGGAGACGTCAGACCATGCCCATGAAGGCGACCTCGCATGGGCACGGCCGCAGCAGCCCGAACGTCCAGAGCCTACGGATGTTCTCCCTGCCTTTCTTGCTTCGGTCGATCCAGACAGGGTTCAACGTAGATTCAATGCCCTGTATTCATGACATCACGGCAGTTCTAGCAAACCTCGGCGTTCGTGATGAAGATCGTGTTCAGCTCATGGGTTGCAGTGCTTCGAGACTCATCACATGGCGACGGGTCATCTCCTCCCGTCATGAACCCCTTGATGCTGATTCGCATGATGGCAAAGTCCTTGGGTTGCGTGCCCCGCTTCTGGCGTTACGTCACTGACGGGTACTCCGGCGAACCCGCGACAGGCGCGGGTGAGGAAGTGGCATGACAAGTTCCCAACTCAGTCATGGATGACCTGCAGATTGCTGATTCCTGCGTGGGGTGAGTGCGGGCCCTTTAGCATGATCATGTTGGCTCTTGGCGCGCGCACCAGACGACCTCCGCCGGAGGTCCTGACTGAGATTCATGCGCCAGCTCTCTACTGAGAGCAAGCCCCCGTGCAAGGACCCCTATCGTTCGGATGATGAAAGCGGCCAGCCCTCGGCCATGCTTCATGCATCGCTTGGGCTCCCCTCTACGGCGCTCACTGATGCGTCCGCAGACTGGCCAAACGCGGCTGGCGTCAAGCACCCGCCCATCGCCCCCTTGTGGTGCCACCGTGCGGTTTGATCCCCCGTGCAACATAACAGAAGAATGCAGCAGACGATCTCATCTGTCACGCCGGCTGCTGTCGCAGCCGACGCGCCAGACCGGGGCGACACCTCCGCTTCGCTCCGGCATCGCCCCTTGACCTCGCAGCTGATTCTTGACGTTATCCAGGTTCCGCTCTACTGCACGTGTTTCTCGCATACCGCCCACGCCCTGGCCGACGCACTTACTACTC
>JAJFLN010000406.1 GCA_021772705.1 Candidatus Cloacimonadota bacterium
GAGCATGCAGCGTTCCCTGTCCGAGTTCGGGCAGAAGGGCCACTCGCAGCCCCCTCAGGGCCTCGGGGTGGACGAATGCCGGCAGGAGGCTGGCCCTGGCCAGGTCGGGCTCGAAGACGATCTGCTGCTTTGCCAGGTCGAAGTCCAGCCGGAGGTGGGGCAGGGAGAGTATGAGGGATCGACCCGTCCCATCGTAGGTCGGCATCTCGTCAGCGATCTCCAGCGCCGTTCCAAGCACACGTTCATCAGGACCACTCCGGTGAACCAGATGGAACCACCGGACCCGGCGGGCCAGATCCCGGTCGAAGCTCTCACGGAATGGCTCCCGGTGCAGGCCGTAGATGGCGGGGTCCAGGATCTGTCTGACCTCGGCCATGGGCACCTCCGGATCGCCGGTCGGCCCGCGAGCGATGAGTACGATCCGAGGTTCGCCTTGATGAATCTCCACCAGAGGGATGATGGACCGTATCCGTCGTATGGGGGGCTGTGCCGCTCGAACGTCCAGGGCCAGTCCGTCACCGGCGGTCGTCCCGGCCAGTATTGCCAGCATCAGCAGTCCCACTCTCATAGAGTGTTCCGGGTGTGTCACCTTTCGCATGTCTTCCATCTCCTGTTGGGCCGGGTCCAGCCGTTGTGTCCGGACGGCCAGAAGCTTATCCGTCAGACCCCAGCGGAGGCGCTGAAACAGGCTGAAATGGACTGAAACGGGCTGAAGTGAGGAGATTGATGAAAGCCGTCCCCGTGACTGCTAGGATGAACCGGCCGCTGCGCCTGTCTCACCCATCGGTCCATTCCACGAAGACACGACCGGGAGCCGGATCTCATGAGAAAGATGACCCTTGCCGACCTGGACCCTCGCGGGAAGCGAGTCCTGGTCAGAGTCGACTACAACGTCCCCCTCGACGGAGACGGCAAGATCACCGATGACGCCCGAATTCGAGCCTCTTTGCCGACGCTGAGGGCATTGCTGGAACGAGAGAACTCCCTGATCCTGATGAGCCATCTGGGACGCCCGAAGGGCCAGATGGTGGCTGAGTACTCCCTGGCCCCCGCGGCAGAGCGGCTGTCGGAGCTTCTCCAGTGTCCTGTGATACTGGCCGCCGACGTGGCAGGACCGGACAGCAGGGCGAAGGCAGCCGAACTCACAGCCAATCAGATCCTCATGCTGGAGAACCTCCGGTACGACCCGGGAGAGGAATCCAATGACGACGGTTTCGCCCGAAAGCTCGCCGGCCTGGCTGATGTCTATGTGAACGACGCCTTCGGTGCCGCCCACCGCGCCCACGCCTCCACGGCCGCCGTGGCCAGCCACCTGCCCTCGGCGGCCGGCCTGCTCCTGGAGAAGGAGATCGACTACCTCTCCCGGGTAACAGGGAATCCGGACCGGCCATTCGTGGCCATTCTCGGAGGCGCCAAGGTCTCGGATAAGGTCGGAGTCATCGCTAACCTGGGTAAGAAGGCCGATCGAATCCTTATCGGAGGCGCCATGGCCTTCACCTTCTACCGGTCCCGTGGCGTCGAGGTGGGGGACTCCTTGGTGGAGACCGAGAAGATCGATCTGGCCCGGCAACTCATGGATTCCCTGGGAGACAAGCTCGTCCTGCCCTCCGACATCGTCATCGCCTCGGATCTGAAGCCCGGAGTCGAAACCGAGGTGGTCGCCTGGGACGCCATACCGGCGGGCAAGAAGGGCCTCGATATCGGCCCCGATTCCGTGGCCCGGTTCGGCGCCATTATTCAGGAAGCCGGGACGATCATCTGGAACGGACCCATGGGGGTCTTCGAGATCGCCGAGTTCGCCCAGGGCACCCGCGAGGTGGCTCGCATAGTGGCGAATTCGCAGGGGATCAGCGTCATCGGTGGCGGTGACTCGGCGGCCGCCATCGCCCAGATGGGTTTCGCCGACAAGGTCTCCCATGTCTCCACCGGTGGAGGCGCCTCCCTCGAGTTTCTGGAGGGCAAGGAGCTACCGGGGGTCGCTGCCCTGGGGGACCGAGAACAGTGATTCCTGAACCTGGAGTGCTGCGCTGATGGAACTCGACAAGGAAGGCCTGCCGGTCCTCTGTTACACCGCCTGCGGCGTGGTCCGAGGCCGGGTCACCCTGCTGAATCCCCCCGAGGTCTCCGACGCTGTCCAGGTAGACTACGGTGGACCGCCGTTCCTCCACCTCATCGACGTGACCCTGATCGACTCGGACCATCGCGTGGTGCTCCGGACACGGCAGATGGCGGTGAACCGGAACTCAATCATCTTCGCCCATGAAGACGAGGTGGCCGCCGACAGGGCGCGACTCAAGACTCTCATCTCGAGTGAAGACTACGACACGGCTTCGGGGGAGGCCGAGAGGCTCCTGAGGACCAACCCGAACGACGCCGAACTGCTCTATCTATCAGGCCTCGTCTTCGAAGGTTTCGAGGGCGACACCCGGGCAGCCGATTGCTTCCGGAGAGCGCTGGATCTCATCCTGGACGCCAAATTCAGGGCCATCGTCCAGGGACATCTGGACTAGGAGTGCGTTGGAGTAACGCCGCAGCACTCCCGGTGGACCCTGAACCGGCAACAGGCAACAGGCAACAGGCAATGGAGAACGAACTGCTTCGGGCCGGTTTTTGATTGCATGTTCCCTGTTCGTTTGAGACCAATAGAGAGCCGGACTGATAGAATTCTCAGACACGCTCCCGGGACAGTCGCCTACTCGCTTCGGAGGCCGACTTTCAGGTCCGCGGGCTTCAGGGAAATCTGGGTCTTCACGAACAAGCTCTGGGGATAGCGTGCCCGGAGGGCCTCCTGGTACTTCGCCGCCCGCTCGGAGTCCTCGATCTCTCGTGCAATGATCCAGGCGTGATGCAGGGAGTCGTCGGCTAGAAGAGAGTCCGGCTCCTCCTCCGCCAGGCTGGCCAGCAGCTTCATGGCTCCCACCTTGTCACCGGCCATGTAGAGCCCGGAGGCGTCCCGGTATGCAAGGCGGGTGGGTCCCTCGTTATCGACCCCCAGCAGCTGAGGGATGGAGACGAACCGATAGCCCTTCGGCCGCAGGGTGTCGACGATGGTCTTCACGGCATCCACTGTGCCGCGAATCCGGTCGTGCATCAGCACAATGGCCCCGTCGAGCTTGCGGTTGTTCAGAACCCGAGAAACCGTGGTCTGGGAGTCCCGGGTCTTCCAGTCGTTGGTATCGATGGTCCAGTAGATGTTGAAATAGCCGTTGTCCGCCAGCATCCGGTTGATCCGGGGAGATCGGACGCCATTGCCGTAGGGACATCGGAAGAAGATCAGCGGCTCGTCAGTGCCGAGAGATCTAAGGATCTGCAGCTCTCCGAGAACGATCTCGTCCAGGGCCTGCTCGTCTGTCAGGGGCATCAGCCCTCGGGGCCGGGCGTGGCTCCGGGTGTGGTTCCCGATGGCGTGCCCATCCTCGATGACACGCTTCACTAGATCGGGACGCTGCACGGCCGGCTCCCCGCAAAGGAAGAAGGTCGCCAGGATGTCCTCGGCAGCCAGATAGTCGAGCAAGGCTTCCGTCCCGCCTCCGTGACCGTCGTTTGGCGAGGGACCGTCATCGAATGTGAGAGCGATCTCCTTGGAGGTCGGGTCGCCTCGGAGCACGACGGTTGTGCCGCCGATCTCCTTTCGGACGTAGTCCTTCTCCTCGCCTCCCAGCTGTTTGCGGAAGTAGAGCTCCTTCTCGGCGGCGTGGGCTGCCAGCTCGGTGCTGATCCGGTAGAGCAATCCATAGCCCCTGACCAGGAAAGCCACCAGCTCGGGCTGCAACTCCAGACGATCCTCCCGGATCATGCTGCCGAGCCTCTCGAGGCGGGCGTCCAGGTCGTCGGCCTCGCCGGGCAGGGCGCGACCCCGTTCGATGATCCGCTGCTCCAGCTCGATGATCGTGCCGGCCAGCTCCACGGTCTGCCGAGGTAACGCCTGTGACGGCGTCACCGACAGAAGGGAGAGCACCAGGAGGAGTGTCAGTAGTCTTCTCAATCCCTGTCTCCCGGCAGCAGCTGCCGACCTGTTGGGGAATCCATCTTGGCCACATCGTAAAGCATGGGAGGGCCAAAACGCTTCAGTATGTCCTTTCCTATTTGCATCTCATCGCCGCGAAAGGTGAGGCCTGTGCTCTCCTCCAACGCTTCTCGTCTCGACCGATAGAGCCACCGGGAGAGGACCCGGGCGGCGTCGAGAGCCACATCTTCGAAGCCCTCGCCGGGCCAGACGATGGGTCGCCCCGGCCCAAGACCGATGCTGGTTCCGCCACCGTCCTCAAGAGGCTCACAGAGCACGATCTTACACTCCGGATATCGTTCCACGAGCCCTCCACAGACAGTCTTGTACGCCCACCGCATCAGTCCTGGCACTCCTCCTCGGGTACTACCAGCCTTGTTAACTCGCAGGGCTTCGATGAGCAAACGCTCGGAAGGGACGATCCGCTCTACCCGGCTTGCTAGCTCCTCCAGATTCCTCTCGGAGTCTCGAAGAGCTCCTGAAAGCCCCAGCGCCGAAAGAGCCACCGAAGCCCGGGCATGCACCACGACAGCCGAGACGGCAATTCCTCCAAAGAACTCCCGCTCACCGCATCGAGACGCAGCTACCCTGATCACGTCGTCGGCAGAATGAGACCTCTGGGCAAGCACTGGGGCACAGTATAACGCCTTTCGTATCTTCAGCCGGAACCAGGAGGATGCCTTCGACCAGGACCTCCTGAAGCGTCGCTTCACCTCGGCCGTCAGGCTGCGGGAGCGAGTCATTCCCACCAGTGGGCCGAGCGCCTATCGACTCTTCATGGTGAAGGCGACGGACTCCCGGGGTTCGCGATCGATGTCTACGGGGACTACCGGGTCCTGCAGTTCTACTCCACCGGTCTGGCTCGCTACAGAGCCATGGACCTGGAGGCACTCGAGACTCTCTTCCATCCCAGGGGGATCATCGTGACCTCCACTCACGAGGCGCTGGAGCCCGCCGGGATCGGTCGCTCAGGTACACTTCCGGGTGGCATTTCCCTGCGTCCTCAGCAGCTGGAGCCCGCCGGGATCGGTCGCTCAGGTACACTCGAACCCCTGGATACCCTCTGGTAGCCAGGGGTTCGCCCTTCCAGGAGCGTCAGAAAAGCAGAAGTTGCCGGGGTCCCTCTCCCGCCGTCTTCCGGCGGGTCGCCTCCAGCAGGGAGACGACCTCGCCCTGCCACTTCCCTCGGCCGTTCGCGACGACCACGGCGTGCAGGACGTTCTTCCGGGCGAGCCAGTCCCGCAGCCCCGTGAGGCGGCAGCTCTCCTCCTCCGGGATCGGTAGGCGCTCTCGATGTTAAGCTGTTGGTGGCACTGGATCTCAGGAGGAGCTGACCGAGATGGCCCACATCGGGACCGTGAAAGTGGATACCCGAGGCGAGAGGATGATCGCTTCCGGGCAGTTCTCGGTTCAGCGATCCTGGGCGGGAGGCGCGTCCCATCGGTTCCGGCCCGGCGATCCGGTCACCCTCGTCGACAGCCGAGGCCGTTACCTGGCCTCGGCTCTGTCGGAGGATGATCCGGAGATCGCCTTTCGAATCTTCAGCCGGAACCAGGAGGAGGCCTTCGACCAGGAACTCCTGAAGTGCCACCTCGCCTCGGCCGTCAAGCTGCGGGAGCGAGTCATTCCCGCCAGCGGGACCAGCGCCTATCGGCTCTTTCATGGTGAAGGCGACGGGCTCCCCGGAATTGCCCTGGATGTCTACGGGGATTACCGGGTCCTGCAGCTATACTCCACCGCATTGGCCCGCCACCGCTCCATGATCCTGGAGGCACTCGAGACTCTCTTCCATCCCAGAGGGATCGTCGTGACGGACCGGACTGCCGGTCCCGCCGCCTCCCGATCGGATCGAGCCCATGGCCGGCTTGCGGCGGGAGAGGCCCCGCCGCCGGATCTGACGGTTCTCGAAGCGGGGTTGAAGTTCGGCATCGAGCTGACCGGGGGATACGACACGGGTCTGTTCCTGGACAACCGGGAGAACCGGATCGCTCTGGCCCGCTACGTGAAGGACCGATCGGTGCTGAACCTCTTCAGCTACACCGGCAGCATCAGCGTCCACTGCGCCGCAGCCGGCGCCAGCCGGGTCACCTCCGTGGACATCAGCGAGCGGGCCCTGGGCAGGTCGAAGCGCAACCTGGAGATGAACGGCCTGTCCCCCTCCGACCACCCTCACAGGAAGGCCGATGCTCTGGAGTATCTCCGGCGGGGTGCCAACCGAGGCCGGCTGGAGGACGTGGTCGTCCTCGACCCTCCCAGCTTCTCGACGAGCAAGAAGAATGTCTTCTCCACCGAGAAGGACTACCCCAGGCTCGCGGCTCTGGCCCTGGAGGTGCTGGCTCCAGGCGGCATCCTGGTTGCCGTGTCCAATCACCGCAAGACGACGCCGGACAGGTTCCTGTCATCCCTCTCCGACGTCTCGCGCCAGACGGGCCGCCCCCTTCGCCTCCTCGAAATGCGCGGCGCCGGACCGGACTTTCCCGTCCCTCTCTCCACTCCTGAAGCGGCCTATCTGAAGGTCGCCATCCTGGCCAGGGACTGAATCCCAAAACTCCAGCCCATCCGTGGCATAGTCTCTCTCGATGCTCCGCCTCCTGCAAACAGCCCTCCTCCTGGCCCTGCTTCTGCCCGTTGCCCACGTCAGAGGCCAGGAGTTCAACCCAGTGGGCGCCCTGGGCGCTCGATCCAGCCAGGATGTTCAGGAGGAGACCACCTACACCGTCGTGGCCGGGGACACTCTCTACGGCATCGCTCTCCGGTTCTACGGCGACGGATTCGACTGGTCCCGAATCTTCGAGGCCAACCGGGATCTCATCAAGAATCCGGACCTAATCTATCCGGGACAGCAGTTCCGCATTCCTCGGGGGGCCCGGAAGACTCCCTCCGTCGCAACCACCCATGAGGTCCAGGAAGGAGAGACCCTGGCCGGCCTGGCAGAGCGCTACCTCGGCAGTCGAGAGAGATGGCCGGAGATCTACGCCGCCAACGCCGATCGAATCCGGGACCCGTCGAAGCTGGAGGCAGGAACGGAGCTGCGGATCCCTGAGGCCGGAAGCAGCCAGGGCCCCGCTGCCCCCCGCAGCAAACCCCAGACCGAGCCGCCGTCTGGGCCGAATCCAGAGCTGGAGAGACTGGCTCGGTCCGGCGCCGTCACGACCCGGAGTCCCCAGTTCTCGGCCTGGGTCAGCGAGGCCCTCCGGATCGCCGAGGGCTGGCCTTTTCCGTCCATGACGAATCGCTTCGGCAAGACCGTCACGCCGGCCGACTTCCTCCGGGCAATCATCTATCTGGAGTCTCGGGGGACGCACTCCCGCCCCGGGAGCGGCACGACTCGAAGCTCGGCGGGAGCCCTGGGATTCATGCAGCTCATGCCTCGCACCGCCGCGGGCCTGGGAGTGAACCCCCACGATCCCAGGGAGAACCTGCTGGGGGGCACCCGCTACCTGGGAGACACCATGAAGGGGCCCAACACCCGGAATCGGGGAGACAACGAGATCGACAAGCTCATGAAAGCCGCGGCGGGATACAATCGAGGTCCCTACGCGGACGAACTGGAGGACAAGTCCTGGGATCAGTACGTCAGGACTTCCCGGGTCCGGAGCAACGTGGCCTACGGGGTCATGGCAAAGATGGCCATGGGCCTGGAGCTGACGGGGAGCGAACGGCAATTCATGATGAGCTACAAAGGCCTCTCATCGGCGGGAGTGGACGACATGGCCAACCGCTACTACACGGGATCGAGGGCCCTGTTCTGATGAAGCCACGCTACCTGACGGCCCTGCTGTTCTTCTCCACGTGGACGGCTGCAATGGCGGCGGCCCTGCCGGCACCGGTGGCTGTTCAGGGCGGAGGCGAGCTACGTCTGATCCGGGACAAACATGCCACGGCGGTACTGCTGAGGACCGGTGAGGGGAAGGTCGTTCAGGTGACCCGGTTAGGTGGCGCCTACCCGGAAGGGCTGGCCCGAGTCGATCTGCGCAGGGACGGACGGCCGGAGGTCCTGGCGTCTCTGTCGGAGGAGGGGTCTGGGGGATACGGATTCCATGTCCTGTTCTCGGAGGACGGCAAGACGGTCCTCTGGCGATCGGCCTCGGCCTCGGGAGCGGCGGCCCGGATCAATCCAGCTCGCACGGGGGTCCACCTCGATCACTTCGTCACATCCGGTCTGCAGGGAGGCGACCTGCTGATCTCCGAACCGTTGGAGCTGACGGCCAAGCAGGAGGTGACCCTCGGGTCCCCCGACTACTCTCGAGCCCGAACCGGATCGCACCTGCTCACGTCAGGATTGGACGCCCTCCAGAGAGGCAAGGTGACTCAGGCCGAGTACCTGCTGACCCGGGCCATCGATTCCCCGGAGGGGCATGGGGCGCTCATAGGCGCCCCAGCGAGATTGCACCTGGCCCGCGCCCTGCTGCTGTCACTAGATGGAGCCAAGGCACGAGCCATACTTCTGGGCGCCAGGAAGCGCTTTCCGGCCTCCCCGCTGCGTCCCGAGATCGATCGAATGCTGAGCCTCTTCGATCGAACCTACCGGAGCCAGTACGAGCCGCTCCGGCTGTTGCTGAAGGCTCAGCTCCAGATCTCCCGCGGTCACTACCGGAAGGCCATCGCCACGGCGGATCGAATCTTGAAGACCTATCCCGAGAGCGGGCTGTCGGACGAAGCCCACGTCCTCATGGGACAGGCTTACGCGAGTCTCGACGACCGGCGCGCCGCAGTGCGTCATTACCAGAAGGTCGTGCTCTACTTCCCCAACAGCCCCCTGGCGCCCTTGGCCGGGAAGGAAGTGTCCCGGCTGGATCGGTAGAGGAATCACAACACAACAATACTGTTGTGCGCACAACGACGCAACAGCCATCTGAACCCAGTGATCACCCGGCGATCCGCTGCTCTGGTCCAGAGCCCGATGCCGAAGATGGCTCCCGTGGAGACGTGAGTCGTCGACACGGGCCGTGGACTCAGCCGTCCGGGCTCAACGGAACGGCGTCGATGCCCTGGGCTAGCGGAAAGCGGTGGGGCCCCGGGTAGATCACCTCGAGGCTGTCAAGACGCAGGGCCTCCTGAGCGATCTTCATGGACCGGGTCAAGGATGGGGCACTCGTTCGCTTGAACTCGAAACCCAGACGGCGACCTCCTGAGACGATGAGCAGATCGAGCTCCGCGCCCCCGTGGGTCGCCCAGAAGTGGCAATCTCTCCAGCGTGCTCCCACTCTTGACAGGACCTGGTCCATCGCGAAGCCCTCCCAGGACGCTCCAACCACCGGGTGTCCCTGAAGGCTCGGCACATCGACGATTCCCAGCAGAGCGTGCAAGAGCCCGGAATCAGCCAGATAGACCTTTGGCGCCTTGACCTGGCGCTTCCCCAGGTTCTCGCTCCAGGACTGCAACCGCCGAACCACGAAGCTGGACGTCAACAGGTCCAGGTAGCGGCGAATCGTCGCATCGGAGACGTCGAGAGACCTGGCCAGTCGAGAGTAGTTCATGACCTGGCCGTGCAGATGGGCCAGCATCGACCAGAAGCGGCGCATCGCTTCGGAAGGCACCCTGGAGCCAAGCTGGGGGAGATCTCGCTCGAGGAAGGTCGCGAGAAACTGTTCCCTCCAGAGGTGGCTCTCGGCATCGTCACGGGCCAGATAAGCCCGAGGCATTCCCCCGCGCAGCCATCGGCGCTGCCAGCTACGGGCTCCGATCTCTTCGAGAGAGAACCCGGTGACCTCGTGGTACGCTATCCGGCCCGCCAGAGTCTCTGATGACTGGCGCAACAGTTCAGGAGACGCGGAGCCAAGAACCAGGAATCGGGCCGGTGTCCCTCTCCGATCGGCGAGCACCCGGAGCACGGGAAACACATCGGGCAGTCGCTGGATCTCGTCAAGGACTACAAGCCCCTCCAGACTCTCCAGGGTCAGCAACGGGTCCTGGAGCCTCGCCAGGTCTCGAGGACTCTCGAGATCGAAGAAGTGCGCTCGCCCTGAGTAGGAGGCGATCAACTGTCGAGCAGTCGTCGTCTTGCCGACCTGGCGAGGACCGATCAAGGCGACCACGGGAAAGCTGCCGAGCAGATCGATCACATGCTCAACGAGAGCAGAACGTAGAATCTCCACAAGAACACACTACCACGTAAATCCGACATGAAGAGTCGGATTTACGCGGGAGTCATCGGTCGAGAATGCCGCAGCGGTTAGTTCCAATGCCAGTGAGATAAAACGGATTTTGTTGTAGTGGGGCTCAGCCCCACACCCCGTTGGGGGAGCCAGCTCCCCCAAACCCCCAATTGGAATAGTGGGACTGAGAGTGCTGATGAACACTTGAATGACATACGAAAGCTCGACCTGTTCATCGGGGTACAGACGCCAATGGCCCCTGGCGGGATTTCGAGGGCAGAGCCCTCGTATTCAATCTTTCCTTCCACTAATTCATGGGCATTGCGGTTAGTTCCAATGCCAGTGAGATAAGACGGATTTTGTTGTAGTGGGGCTCAGCCCCACACCCCGTTGGGGGAGCCAGCTCCCCCAAACCCCCAATTGGAATAGTGGGACTGAGAGTGCTGA
>JAJFLN010000407.1 GCA_021772705.1 Candidatus Cloacimonadota bacterium
CACCGATCTGAGTCTTGCCGGCGTCGGCTCGAGGCCCCTCGTTGGAGATGACGATCCGCACGTCCGATACAGCCGTCGCACCGCTGCTGTCCTCCACGGTCAGACGCAGGGAGTAGGTCCCTGCCGTCCGGGCGACGAACCGGGCGTTGGCCAGGCTGCTCCCTTCCAGACTCACCGCTGGTCCCGAGAGCAGCTGCCAGGAGTAGACGATGGACAGCCCTTCCGGGTCCCGGCTCCGGGTCCCGTCGAGCACCACCAGTCCCGGACCTTGCTGGCGATCCGGCCCGGCGTCTGCCCTGGGCGGGACGTTCCGCTGACCCAGGGGGTCCGTGCCTCGAGCTACCTCGACGCCATCGGAGATCCCATCCCCATCGGTGTCCGGATTCCTCGGGTTCGTACCCAGAGTGGACTCGATGAAGTTTCCCAGCCCATCCCCGTCAGGATCGCCATCCCGGTCGGCGGCGTTGTTGGGATCCAGACCATTGGCCCCCTCGAAGATGTTCGACATCCCGTCGCCGTCATCATCCAGATTCAGTCGCAGGGACCGGGTCGAACGATTGCCCGCCGCGTCCTCGGCGGTGAGGACCAGATCGTTGGCGTCCCCCGGCAGGGTGTAGCTGCCCAGGAAACTGCCGGCGCTGTCGACCGTGAGAACACCGGAGGCGCCGGAGTTGATCGACAGGGCCACGGAGCGAATGGACGAGGCATCGGTGACGAGACCCTGGATCGTGCCCGTGGCCGGCGAGGCATCCCCGCTGGCCGGCACGACTCCGGAGAACACCGGCGCCGTGGTATCGACGGTGAAGAGCCGGTTCGACGGAGTGCCGGCCAGATTGCCGTCCCGATCCCGCGCTCCACCGAGGGTCACGGCAGCCTGACCATCGCTGATCGATCCGCCGTTGGCCGTGGGAACCAGGAAGGTGAAACGGAACACCGTGGTGGCCCCCGTCATCGACGTCGCCGGCAAGTCACCGGAGCCGGGCAGATCGATGGCGATGGTGGGAGTCGTGACTATCGGTTCGTCGAAGACCGCCGTGATCTCCAGTGGACCGGCCGGCACGGGACCCGTCCTGGAGTAGGTCAGGGCCACAGAAGGTGTCCGGGCTGGATCGACGACCTCCACGGCAAAGGCTCGCAAGTTACCTGGCGATCCCTCCCGATTCTGGAAGACGGCGTCGACGGACTGGAGGGAAACCAGGAGGAAGGAGTTCCCGAGTCCCGTGGTCGCCGGGTCCGGTGTTGCCGTCAACAGCAGGGCAGAGGAGACTCCGGCGCCGAGACTGGCAACGCTCCTGGTGAGCAGCTGCCTGTCTCCGGCATCGAGAATGGAATCACTGGAGAGCAGGAGGTTCAGGGACAGGGAGGCGGAGGTCGTGTTGCCCTGGTTCTCCACCGAGACCATCGTTTCGAATGAGCTCCGGATCGAGATCTGCGCAGGTGCCGCGGCCGTCTTCAGCACCAGGAATGGCGCCGACTGGAGCTGCAGCGACCCGGCCGATGCGAAGGCGTTGTTGGTCTCGTCCTCCTCCTCCAGTTCGTTCAGCGGATCCAAGAGGGCCTTCAGGAAGTAGGTCCCAGCGGGAGTCGACCGGGGAATGATGCGGCTGTCGGATCGGGTCGCCACACCGCTTGGAGCCAGGCTGTCAGAGAGGGTCAGGGCTCCCAGGAACAGCCCGGTCGTGTCCGGAGAGGGGTCGCTGGAGAGGTAGTACCAGTAGGTGAAGGGGGCACTGGTCGCCTCTCCTCCCCCGTTGGAGACCGAGAGCGAGATGGCGAAGGCCGTTCCGGGAGAAACAACGCCGGGAACCGAGAGGGAGGTCACGAGCAAATCCGGCACCGGCAGGATCGCCGAGCTGGCCGATGCGGCCAGGGAGTTGTTCGTCTTCACCAGTTCCTGGGACAGCTTCACATCGGGATCGACGAAGGCCCCGAAGAAGTAGGGTCCTGCCGGCAAGCGCTTCGGAATGGTGACGGCGGTGGTGAATGTGCTCGACGCCCCGGACAGGAGGGGTGGCCTCGTCACCACTGCCACGCGCGTATCATTGACACCGATGTTGCTGTCCCTGGAGAGGAAGATGCCGACCTCGAAGGACTCCCTCAGGGCCTGTTGCCCCACGTTGAGCACCGTGGCGCTGAATGAAGCCGTGCTGCCCACCTTTGCCGAGGCGGACCCGAAGGCCGACGCCACGGTCAGGTCTGGAGGGCCGAGGATCTGAAGGGTCCCGGGAGCAACGAAGAGGCTGTCGGTCTCGTCGGACTCGATGACATCGCCCAGGGGATCCGTCACGACCAGTACGGAGTAACTCCCCGGCGCGAAGGGCAGTGAGAGAGGGGCCGTGAAGGGGAGGCTGGATGAACTGCCTCCGTTGATTCCCGAGGCCGTCAATGTGGCCACCGGGGTGTCGTCGAGACCGAGACGATCGTCCCGGCTGAGCAGGACGGCGCTCTGGAAAGAACGTTGCAGGTCCACGGCGCTGGAGTTGAGGACAGTGACCGTACCTTGAAAGGAGAGACCGGCTGCCGCCGTGGCCGGGAACGTCGCCGCCGTCGGCCTCAGATTCGGAAAGGACACCGTCACCGTTGCTGTCGCCGTCGACACTCCTCCTCGTCCATCCGAGACGGTTAGCAAGAAGTCGAAGCGCCCTTCCAGCCCGGCGGAGAAGGTCGGCTTCGCCTGAGTGGGTCCGAAGAGGGATACGGAGGGACCTGCGGTCTGGGACCAGGAATAGGCGAGGGCATCGGAGTCCGGGTCCGTGCTCGCCGTACCATCGAGAGTGACGACCACGGTCCTCCCCAGCACGGCGGCGACGCTCTGGGCGGCCACCGTCCGGGCCGTGGGAGACTGGTTCGACTCGACTGTGACAGTCGTCGTTGCAGTCGATGTCCCGCCTCGGCGATCGCTCACGACCAGCTGAAACCCATACACCCCCGGTGTGCCTGTGGTGAACGACGGTGTGGGACTCGTCAGGGGAGACAGCCCCGATGAGGGGCCGGAGATCTGCGTCCAGGCATAGTCCAGGGGATCTCCGTCCTGGTCGGAGGAGCCTCTGCCATCGAGGGTGACGACGATCGGAACTCCGTCGGTTACCGTGGCGCTCCGGGAAGGACCGGCGCTGGCGGTGGGGCTGAAGTTCAGGACGATGATCACCGTCGTGTCGGCCCGGGCCGCGCCGCCTCGGCCATCCTCGATCTCCACGGCGAAGGTGAAGGTGGTGGCCCGCTGGGTCACGAATGTCGACACCGGTGTGTTGGCTCCCACGAGGGTCACAAGGGGCACGTTTGTCTGGGTCCACTTGTAGGTCAGGGTGTCGTTGTCCACGTCCTGAGTGGCGGAGGCATCGAGGCGGACCGTCACAGGAGCCGCGTCGGTCGATGTCAGCAGCAACGTTGCCGGTAGGCTGGGTACGGGACTGGAGTTCGGCAGGATCTGGACCGGAACGTTCAGTGTCGTCTGGGCACCGAACCCATCCCGCACGGTGAGGGTGAAGACGTAGGTCCCGGCCACGCCAGTGGAGAAGGTCACCTGAGAGGATGTCGGGTTGCTAAGGACGACGGAGGGTCCCGCCACCCGGCTCCAGGCATAGGACAGGGCATCCCCGTCCGGGTCCGACGACCCCGCGGCGTCGAGGGTGATGACGATAGGTCTGCCATCGGTGACGATGAACGGTGGCGTGGTGACGATCGTGGCTGTCACCACGGGAGCCGCGTTGGTGGAGACCACCATCTGGAGGGCTGAAGCCGCCGAGTTGTTGCCTTCGAGCAGCTCGATTATCTGGTTCGTGTTATCGGCGATGACTCCCAGGAAGTAGGAGGTCGCCGCCAGGTTCGCCGGGACTGACAGGGTCTTGATGTTGACCGAAGTGGTCGCTCCCGTGGCCAGCTGAGAGATTGGGGCTGAACCGCCGAGAGCGATGAGGCGGGTCGCCGGAAGGCTCGCATCGACGGAGAAGAAGAAGGCGACGGTGAAGGGGTTCAGCACCGAAGTGGTTCCGGCGTTCTGCACCACCGCCGTCGCCTCGAACAGGTGGGCCGTCGGAGTTGCCAGGGGAGTGAAATCGATGCTCCGGACTACCAGGTCCGGACCTGCTGGCGAGGTGATGACCGAGATCTGAGCCGAATCGGTGGCGGTTCCACCGGCGCCATCGGAGACCAGCAGTTCAAACCGGTAAGAGCCCGTCGTCCCCGTCGAGAAGGCTGCCACGGAGGTGCCGCTTCCTGACAGACCCACGGTCGCGGGCCCTTCCTTCTGGGACCAAGTGTAACTGAGCGTCTGGCCGTCCGGATCCCGGGAATCCCGGCCGTCAAGCTCGACGAATGTGCCCGGTCTGGCCACCAGATCGGGCCCTGCCCGAGCCTGAGGTGCACGGTTCTGAGCATGAGCCGTAGCGGTCAGCAGCAGGATTGACAGAACCGGCACGACGACGTATCGCCATTTGAGGACGTTGAATTCGGCCTGAGCTCCCGAGCCAGGAGCCGGAGCACATCTCGGTTCCAAGGGGCGCCTCTCCTCCCGGACCCGGTCCGGAGCAGTTCCGGGCCACGGCACCAGCGGCCGAACTTGTGGCCGTCTACGGCTCATGTTAACGCGCCACTCCAAGGCGGGCAATCGGTCTTGCCCACTGAAGAGAGCAACTTCGATGCCGATCTGAAGTTTCAGTCCGGCCTGGGCCGCCGTCTCCCGTTGCCGCCGCCCTTCGGGGGAGCGATCTCGGCAGAGGCCGTGGAAGGGCGTTTCTTGCCTGCGTCCTTCTTCACCACCCGGGCTTTTCTCTCGGGGAAACAGTCCAGAATTGCGTAGAGGGTATCGAAGTGGTTCAGGGGGAAGATGTGGATGCCGTCGGCAGCGTCCCGGGCTTTCCCGATCAGCTCCTGTGCCAGCCGAACGCCCTCCGCCAGGCTGTCGTTGCGCTCCAGACGCTTGAAGATCTCTGCCGGCATATAGATGTCCGGAACGGACTCAGCGATCATTTGGGCGTACTTCAGCCCCCGGAGAGGCAGCACACCAACCACCTTCTTGATCGGGATGTGAGCTGTTGCTTCCAGGAACTCCTCCAGAGTCCGGGTCGTGTAGATCGGCTGGGTGATGACGAATCGAGCACCGTTGTCGAACTTCTTCTCCAGACGCTTCGCCTCCCCCCGCAGGTTGGGGGAGTAGGGGTTGGAGACACAGCCGACGAGATAGTCCGGTGAGGTCTTCAACTTCTCGTCGTTGGGCAGTCTCCCCTTGTTCAGTTCACTCACCAGGCGGCAAAGCTGGAATGAGTTGAGCTGGAAGATGCCCTTCATCTCCTTGAAACTGCCGATTCGAGGAGGATCTCCGGTCATACAGACCACATTCCGGATATCCAGCGCCCAGGCCCCCAGGAGGTAATCGCATATCTTCAGGATGCTCATGTCCCGGCAGGTGAGATGCATCAGCACCGGGATGCCGATCTTCATCTGTAGGATGTGGGCAAAGGCCATGGCATTCATCCGCAACTTGGCCAGAGAATCATCGGTGACGGCGAAGCCATCGAAGGCTGGCGCCAGCGGCAGGGCTCTCCGCACCAGGGACGAACAGTCGACCCCTAGAGGCGGATTCAACTCCGCTGTAACAATGAATTCACGGTCCAGTTTAGCTCTGAATTGCATGTGGTTCCTCTTGAAGCTCGAAATTATATCACGTCATACAATCGGGCGACTCGGCCCTCGCCTGAGCGGGAGCGACGGCGGATCATGGGGATTTTAGATCCGTTCGGCCTGAGCCTTCATTCTTCTCTGCTATACTCGTTTCCGTCCGGAAACCCGTTCGTCCCAATCCGTTCGGCCCGAGCCTGTCGAGGGCCAGTGTTGGAGCCGCAGAGGCCCCTCTCCTGAGCTTGCCGAAGGCTCGGGCCGAACGGATTGGGCGTTTCCGGACGGAAACTATACTCACCGGGCAAGCGTGGATCCATGAAGATTTCCCGACAGATAGCCCTGACGATCATCGTATTCGTCACCATCGGCGCTTCGGCGACGATCTTCACAGCCTACAAGCTGGAGCGAGATATCCTGATGGAGATCTCTCAACTCCACTTCGAGAGCCTCTACGGCGACATCGTTTTCCACACCGAGAAGTTCCTCCGGACCGAAACGACCCGGCCACTCTGGCAGTTCCAGAAGGTCATGGGCTACTTCTTCAAGGAGAAGAGGGTCGACAAGTACTCCGACGTGCGGTACGTGGTCGTCTATGACCGGCGCGGACAACCTTTCCTGCACTATCCTCCGGAGTTTGACGCTCCGAAGTTCAACCTGGTCATGACCCTGGGTCAAGAACAGGTCGACATGCACGCCGAGCAGAAGCTGTCCCGCATGGTGGAGGTCCAGAATGGCCTCGTGACGGAGAGGATCACCAACGTTCTCACCGGTAAGCCCGGTGAGGTCTACTGGATTCGCCTCGGAGTGATCTCGGGATACGTCGACGAGTCGACCCGGGAGATCCTGGGATACAACGTCAGCGTTCTGGGTGTGGTGCTGGTCCTGGCCGTCCTCTTCTCGATGATGATCTCCCACCGGATCGCCTCGCCTCTGATCCAGCTCACGGGTATCGCCTCCCGAATAGCCAAGAACGACCTGTCCAACATGGAACTCGCCGAAGGCTCTCAGACCCATGAGGTGAGCGAGCTATCGGCGAGCTTTGCCATCATGGCCTCCAACCTATCGGCGATGATCGGAAAGATCCGTGAGTCCTCCGATTACCTGGAGATCCTCAGTCAGGAGGTTCGAAAGACGGCCAGCAACATCTCTGGCGGCACCCAGCGTCAAACCATCGCCGTCCAGAGCATGGCCGAGTCGATCCAGAGGTCAGCCGACAGACTCCGCCTGATCATCGATAGCGCTCAGAACGTGCAACGAGGCGCCCGGGCCAACGCCGAGAGTACGGGGCTCATGGCCGATCGAGTCTCGGAGACAACCGCCAGAGTGGAGAACCTGGTGAGCAGGAACGCCAACATCCTCACCAACTCCAAGCAGGCCACGACGCTGGCCACAAAGGTCAACTCCGATGCCCAGCTCGGCGCCGACGCCATGCGGAAAGCCATCGACGGCATGACCCAGATCAGCCGATCCGCCGAGGAGATCAGTCAGCGCTCGACCATCATCAGCGAGATTGCCGAGCAGACGAACCTGCTCGCCCTCAACGCCGCCATCGAGGCCGCGAGGGCAGGCAAACAGGGCAAGAGCTTTGCCGTGGTCGCCGAGGAGATCAGCAAGCTCGCCGAGAGGACCTCCGAGGCCGCCAAGGAGATCACCAACCTCATCAACGACAGCCTCACCAAGGTCTCCTCCGGTGTAGAAGACGTCTACAAGACCAGCGCCTTCCTCAAGGAGATCACCAGCGGCGTCGTGGAGGTCTCGAAGCTGATCGTGGCCAACTCGGATGTCACCGACGAGCAGTACGAGGACATCAACGCCATCAGCCACAACGTGCAGAAGATCAACAAGTACACCCCCCAGATCACGTCCCTCAGCAGAGGTCAGAGCGACAGCAGCGAGGAGATCGTCCACCAGGCCGAGGAGTTCATGGCCGAGGGACAGAGCGTGCTCGGATCAATGCATGGTGTCTCCAGCATCGCCAAGGCAAACAGCCGGGAAGCAACAGATCTGCAAACCACCTCCGAGGGACTGATCTACGCGTCCCGGTCGCTGCATCAGCTGATCACGAAGTTCCGGCTCTGAGGGGACCTCTGGCTACGGACCTCGGACTTCGGGAAAGGCCGGGGGTTCAAAGTATTTCATGTTTCTGTGTCACAACACTTGACACCGAGAGTCTTGGCGAGTTTGCTTTTTCGCCCGTAGCCCACCAGTCTCATAGTTCCCCCCCGTCCTGTCGATCAACAGAGAGGAGTTCAACTGTCTCTGTTCGTCGTCTCGTCGTGAGAGGAAAGGGGTGCCCTGTGAGGGTAAGTGCTGTGAAGTGGATGTTCTTGGTGGCCGGCATCGGGGGGATGGCCGGAAGTGCGGCGGCTCAGAATCGATTGTCGAGCGATCCCGCTTCTCCTTTCGCCTGGCCGGGTCGCGGCAGCAGCTCCTACCAGAGTGGGCAGGCTGGCTCCGGCCAGGGGACCCTCGGATCGTCCACGCCAGTTCGCCAGGGCTCCTTCGTGGCCCGTCCCTTCGGCGCACCGGAGGGTGTCGGATCCGTCGACCGGCGAGGACCGGCCTTCGATGAGGCGGCCCGGTTCGTGATTCACCGAGGCCAGTCCGGTCCCGACGAGTCCCTCGCCCGGCGTGAAATGACCCGCCTGAGCCAGCAGAGGGAACAGCTGGCGCATCGGGGAGTCTCCCGGGACGAGCTGCGCCGACTGGACTCCGAGATGGACCGGCTGGAGCCGGCTATCACCAACTTCAATGCACCGGACCGCCGGCCCTGGGATCAGACCCGGGCTCCGATGCGGGCCAGCTGGCCCAGGCCGATGCCTCAGGTGGAGAACCGGAAGATCGCCCCGTTCTCCGACCAGGGCGGTCAGGCTCTGATACACGAACAGGCTCGGCCCTTTGTGCCGGCAGGACACCCAGACTGGCAGGCCAGCACGAATCCAGCGAACCAGATTGCCGGCTCCCGGATCGTCACGGCCCACGGGGCTGCGCCTCACAAGGCTCCGGGACGGGCCCCGGTCCGGTCCGCCAGCAACGGGAGAGCGGCTCAGCTCCTCAAGCTGCAGCAGCGATTGACCCTGATGCGCCGGAACAACGCTCCGGCATCGGAGATCAGCGCCATGGAACTCCGAGCCAGGGCCCTCCGATCCCAGTGGAAGCAGGAGACAGGCCCGCGACAGACGGGTCCTGGCCTTCCCAAGGCGATGACCCCCGTCGATTCCCGTCTGGCCACTCACCAGCAGAAGCCAGACCCAGCTCAGTCGCCTTTCTGGCGCAGGAATCGCGGGATCTCCCGTGGTATGGGAGCTCCCCCGGCACCGGCGCCAGGTGTCCTTGATGGTATCACCCGGCCGTCGTCTCAGACCCGGCGAGGCGCATTCAATCGGAGCGCACACGGCGAGTAGGCGCGTCTTCAGACGATATCGTCGCCCGCGCCGCTCATCCCCTTCGGCGTGGCTCAGGACATGCTTCGAAGGCTCAGGACGAGCGGATCGGGAAAACTCGGCCATTCGATCGTCTTGGATGCAGGCGTCCCAGGCGTCCCAGGCGTCCATGATGGGCCGAACAGAAACGGACCGCAGCTGTTTCCGGGACCGAGAGGTCAGTAGTAGGACTGCTGTACGTAGCTGGAGACCGTCTCCAGGAAATGCCGGGGACCGCTGAGCCCGGCATCGGCCAGGACTTCCCGGTCCGACTTGCCCGAGGCGTATTCCAGGACCATCTTCTTGACCGTTTCCATACCGCCTCGGGATCGGATCACATAGTCCACCATCAGGTAGGCCTGGATGTAGGCCTTCTCTCGCTTGGATCCGGCGCCTACGGCCGAGACGGGCAGGTACTCCGAGAGTTCGGTGAAATCCATCAATCCATCGGAGAACGTGTCCAGGTAATCCACCTGGGTGTAGTCGTATCCCCCGGCCTGCCACTCCGCCAGTCCCTCCATCAACCAGAGAGCCATGGGAGAGAACGCGGGCCGCCCCAAGGCCTGAAACAGCACGAGATGGGAGAACTCGTGGAACACGAGGTGTCGGCCCAGCTGCTGTCGGGAGCTACTGTTGAGGCTCGAGAAATACTCCCTCGAGATGATGATCTCGTCGCTGACGTGGCTGTAGAAGGCGGGCAAGAGGCTTCCGGTCCTCTCGAAGACCCAGATGTTCACCTTCGACGGATAGTGTCCCGTCTGCTTGCAGAGCACATCGTAGGCATCCCGGAATATTTCGTGAATGGTGCGGAATGTCTGTTCTGACATTCCCGGCGGGTAGACGAAGCGAAAAGGACCCTCGGTTCGGGTGAGGCCCCTCTGCTGAAGCCTGCGGCGCTCCTTCAGGTTCTGCCTCAAGGAGATCGCCGATTCATCACCCGGCGACAGGTCGAGCACGCGGCCCAGAGCATCGATGGCCTTCTGAAGATGGCCGTTCTGCGCGTAGACTTGGGCCAGATCCTTCAGGAAGTTGGCCGCATATCGATGAATCGCTGCCGAGCGCTCGAGAAAGTCCTGGGCATCCTGAAACTTCCTCTCGTTGTAGAGGACGATTCCCATCATGTAGAGCCCATCTGGATCCTGGGGGTTCTTGTCCAGAAGCTTCGAGATGGATCGCTTGGCTCCCTCCAGGTCCCTTCTCAGGAACCGCAGATCCGCCAGTACCAGGGAGGCTTCCTTGGAGCGAGGATCGATGGCCAGCGCCTTCTCCACATACTTCCGGCTCAGGTCGTACTGTCCCTTCTGAAGGTAGTAGAGGCCTCCCATGGCGAAGGGCAGGGGCGAGTCCGGCGCCAGCTTCAACGCCAGTTTCAAGTTTCGGGCCGCACCGGCGAAGTCCCGCGCTCCGAGCAGCGACCGGGCCAGATAACAGCGGGCCTCGGCGTTCTCGGGATCTATCGCCGCCGCCATGGAAAAGTGCCGTCGCGCCAGGGGCCCGTCCCCCATCTCCTCCCCGACCCGGCCGGCCAGCAGGTAGACCTCTGAATCCTCCGGCCCTTCCCGGAGCATGGGCTCCAGGACCGCCCGGGCCCGAATGAGCTCATACCGCTCCAGCAACTGCCTCGCCCTGTTCTTGGCCCCTTCCCTGGAGGACCCCGCCAGGCAGAGGGAGCCGACGGCTATCAGCACCATGATCGCCACAAGGAAACGGCAGCAGCGACGGAACGTGACAGAAGAAGTCATGACGAATCATGAAAATATCTCGCGATCACGATTACGGCAACAGGCGTCATGGCGAATGAGGCGG
>JAJFLN010000408.1 GCA_021772705.1 Candidatus Cloacimonadota bacterium
TGAACCGGAGGGCGGCATCGCTCTCGGTACAGAGCGTCGTCTCCGATGGGGCTTCCCTGTCGGCGGGACAGGCCACTTCGCTGTCGGTCTTCATCCTCAACTCCGGGACACGGAGTCTGTCGAACTTGAACTCGACACCAAGATTCCTGAAGGGAGCGGCGTCACGCAACGTGGACTATGACGTGCAACCTGTTAGCGGAAATCCCTTGGCCATCGATGCGGGAGTCCAGGTGTTGCTGAGATACCAGGTTACCGTGGCTCCTTCCGCCCAGCTTGGAGAAATCCGGATCGACGCCACGGCTGACGCCCAGGACGCAGGGGCCTCGATCAGCGATGGGGCGAGCTTCGTCACCACCACCGTCACTATCCAGACGCCGGCTCAGCTGTTTATCCGGGGATTCACGGCGCCAGCTCAGGTCTCCCGGGGGCAGACCGTGATGGTGTCCATGACTTTGGGGAACTCCGGCCAGGCCTCTGCCTCCATCACCAGCGCATCCCTGCGCTTCGTTGGTTCCGGTGGTGTGAGTCGAGATGGGGATTACACCGTGACTGCCCGGCCGGGAAACCCCACCGCCGTGGCCGGCGTGGACGGACCTCCCGGGACAGCGCCGAAGCGAACAGATCTCGGCTTTGATGTCACCGTAGCCTCCGAGGCCACGGAGGAGATCGTGGTGATCAACGGCAGCTACGGGGGAGCCGATGTCAATTCAGGCCGTATCCTGGAGGATGATTCGGCATCAGCTCCGCTGCCATGGTCGGTCCAGACCACCAGTAGTCTGTTCATCTCGTCGCTGGTCGTGGGATCCACGGTCAGTCAGGGCCAGACGACGCGAGTGGCCATGAATCTGGAGAATCCGGGACAGAGCCCGGTGACACTGCTGACATCAGGCCTGAAGTTCGCCGAGGCGGGCGGGCCGGACCGGACCGGGGACTACACGGTCACTCCCGTTTCAGGCAATCCCACCACCATCGCGGCCCAGGGAAAGAGCACTCTGTTCTTCGACGTCCTCGTCGGAGCGGCAGCCGCCAGGGGAGCGATTACCATTGATGGCACCGTGACGGCCCGGGACGATCGAACTTCGGACCCCCTGAACGTTCCCCGGTCGAATCTGCCGGCGCAGTGGCAAGTGCAGCTCGAAGCGGCCTTGGTGATTGACGCGCTCTCTCTGAGTCCTTCGAGGATCAGCCGAACCGGCTCGGTTGTGGTGAGCATGACCGTTCGCAATAGCGGCGAGGCTGCGGTGCGGGTCGCCACGGCGACTGCCCGTCTGCTCACGGCATCGGGTGGAGTGGACCGGACCGGCGCCTTCCGGATCGGTCCCGCGGCTCCTGTGGGTTCGGTCCTCGCCGGCGGTCAGACGACATCCATCTTGTTGACGGCTGCTCCCGGGACGCTTGCCACGACGGAGGTCCTGCGGGTTTCAGCCTCCGTCGACGGCAACGAGGTGAACACGGGGCGCGCTGTCTCTGGACTCTCGCCGGCCCAATCGGATCCGACCTTCCGGGTGGCAGACATCTTCATCACCGTCGCGGCGCCTGTCGGATCGGCCCGGCTGTTCTTCGACGAGCCGATTCGATTCACAGGTTCGGCCCGAGACGACGAGGGGGCACCCTTGGCGGGTAGTTCTCTGAGCTGGGTCTCCAACTTCTCGGGGGTGATCGGAACAGGAGAGACGTTCACCACCACACTGGTGGCGGCGACTCATCTCATCACCCTGACCGCGGCGGGGGGGGCAGGCTTCACCAGCAGCTCCACATTCTCCGTCGTGGTTGAAGGCCCCCCGCCGCCGGCTACGAGCTTGACCGTGTCGGGCGCGCTGCGAAGGCAGGGTACCCAGTCGCCGCTGGCCGCAGGCTTCCAGCTCGAACTGGCAAACGGCAATCGAAACCAGACCGGCACAGGCACGGTTTCGGGAACCGGCGGAGCCTACTCTGTCACCTTCAGCGGAGGTGCGACGGTTGTGGCCAGGGCGGGGGATCTCCTGATCGCCAGGATCCGGGAGCCCGGAGGGCTGAACAGGCCGACCGTACCCTCCTCCGTCGTGCTCCTGAGCCGGGATATCGTCAACGGGAGCCGTGTCCAGAACTTCACCGCCGCCGATCTGTCGGAGCAGTTCTTGACCTTGGAACGAGGGGCCAATCTGATCGGCCTGGCTATCAGCCCTGCCACGACCACGGCCATGCCATTCATGGCCTCCGACCTCGCCCGGGCCAGCGGTACTCCCTTCGTGGTTCGGAGTATCCCCGAAGCCGGTTCCAGCGTGGCCAAGTTCGATTCCTTCGTGGTCGGCCTCGGCGGGCAGGACTTCGCTCTCCAGGGAAACGAGGGGTATCTGGTGTTCTCTCCCTCGGACCAGGTAATCACCCTTAGAGGCACCCGCTGGCCCCAGTCCACTCTGAGCCGCCGTCTGGCGCCGGGGGCCAACTGGATCGCTCTTCCCCGAGGTGTGCCGCCGGGATTCACTTCCGACGATCTGGGACGTCGGTCCATCGGAGCCATCGTGTTCGGCCGGCTCTTGACCCGCCCGAGTGGTAACTCACTGTTCGAATTCCACAAACCAGGGTTTTCCTCTCCATTCCCCATCGTTTCCGGCATGGGCTATCTCATAGGCACGCCCAGGGGGGGCGAGGTGTTGCTCCCGGAAGTGCCTTGAACCGATAAAATCCTCAAGATCATGCAGCAATGCGAACAGGCTGAAATCGCCGGCTCAGGCCGAGCCCCTTCCCGCATCAGAAGAGGCTGGTTCGGTCGGGCGTGCCCGCTACTGGTGGCAGCACTCCTACTGGTGAGTGGTCTCGAGGCCGCGGGTCAATCCACGATGGAGGCCCGGGCGAAGCTAGATGCCTCGAGTGAAGTTCCGTTTCAGATAGAGATGCACGAGTCCGGCGACAGGGCCAGGACGCTGCACAGTGGCCGCTCGGCGGTGCTGAGGGGCAAGTCCGGGGACGCCGCTCTGAACTTCCTCAAATCTCATGCCGACTTGTTGGGTCTGGCGAAGGACGGGTCTGACCTGGAGCTGACCCGGACCTACGTTGCCGATGGAAGCACTCACGTCTGGTTCCGCAGAAAGGTAGCCGGGCTACCGCTGCAGGGCAGCAACACGGCTGTTCACCTCGACGGGCAGGGGAGGGTGGTGCTGGTCAACAACGACTGGACTGATCCGGTTGCCATCGACTCAGGCACGGAGTCCATCGGAGCCGAGGACGCCCGCGCCGTTGCGCTGTCGGCCCTGGGCATTGACGGTACTGAGGTGACGGTCACCTCCGAGCGGATACTTCACGTCTTTAACGGTCGAGGAACCCCCGCCTGGAGCGTCGCGGTCACCTCCATGACCCCGCTCTTGAATCGGGAGGTGGTGCTGAGCGCCATTGACGGGACCGTCTTCGAGTCCCGGAATCGCCTTCGGAGGGCCACGGGACAAGTCTTCACCAGCAACCCCGTGGTCTTCCTGCAGAGCTTCGGACTGACGGATCAGGATGATTCCGATCCGGCCGTTCCAGGGCCGGCCTATCGCACCGTGTCGTTCTCGAAGGACAGCTCCGACTTGCTGAGGGGCGAGTTCGCCAACGTCGTGGGCGCCACCACCTCGGATCGGACCAGCGAGGCGACCAAGGTCTACAACTTCACCCGGTCTGACAAGCGCTTCGAAGAGGTGATGGTCTACTACCACGTGGACAATGCTCAGCGGTTCATCCGGAACCGGACGGGGCTCTTCACCATCAGCCCTGGTTCACTCCTGGCCTTCGCCCACGGAATCCCGGATCAGAACGCATTCTATTCCCCCGCCTTCAACGGCCAGCCGCCTCTGCTGGCATTCGGTGACGGCGGAGTTGACGCGGCGGAGGATGCCGACGTCATCGTCCACGAGTATGGTCACGCCATCCTGGACTTCCAGGTGCCTGCCATCAGCAGCGCGGAGGGGAACTCGATGCACGAGGGTTTCGCCGATTTCCTGGCCAGCTCCGTCCTGTCTGAGGCGACGACCTCCGGCGGATCGCCGGATCCCGAACCGGCCTGTACGGCGGAGTGGTTCGCCAAGGGGTTTTCTCCTCTCGTTCTGGAGGACAATGGCCGGTGTATCCGGAGGACCGACGACAAGGGAGCTTTCAAGGTTTACCCCACGTCTCTGGTTGGCCAAGTTCACGCCGATGGTGAACTCTGGTCTCGCTTCCTCTGGGAGATCCGGAACGGGTTCACTGATGTGGGCAACCAGGTCAACAACACGGGCCTGGGCAACTCAGCGACAGTCCGGTTGGCGCTGCGGGGCAATTCGTTCATTACCAGCACGGGAGGGTTCGAGA
>JAJFLN010000409.1 GCA_021772705.1 Candidatus Cloacimonadota bacterium
CCTGCGCCGCGGCGATGCAGATGCGGGATCACATGGAGGATCTCGCCAGGGAGATCGGATACCCGGACCTGCGTGCACGGATCGGCATCAACACGGGCGAGATGGTGGTCGGGAACTTCGGGTCCAAGGTGCGAAAGAGCCTCACCGTTCTGGGTGACAACGTGAACCTTGGAGCCCGCCTGGAGCCCACGAACAAGGAATACGGAACCGACGTGTTGATCGCCAGCGAGACCTACAGCCAGGTGCGGGACAGCATCCTGGCCAGGGAGATCGACAGGGTTCGCGTCGTCGGCCGGAGTACGCCGGTGACGCTCTATGAGCCGATCGCCGAGAAGTCGAGCACCTTGCCCGGAGAGATATCCGGCTTTCTCGACGGCTCTGCCGAGGGTCTGAGACTCTACCGGAGCCGTCAGTTCCTGGAGGCGATCTCGGCCTTCGATCGCTCCCTCCAGATGATCCCCGAAGACGGCCCCTCGCAGACCATGCGCATCCGGGCAACACACTTCGCCGAGACGCCCCCCCCGCCGGACTGGGATGGAGTTCATTCCGTCACGGTGAAGTGATCCCGAGACAACGCAGCCGGAGGCCGGCAGAGCGGACGGCCAAAGCCGCGATATGAGCCAGCCAGGATGCCGCCAGAGCGCTCACTTCAACGCCCGGCCAGAAATCGGATGAGCATCGGCTTCAACTGTCGCTCGGCATCAACGACCTTCCCACCGGTCCCCAGGATCTTGTCATAGAGGACGACGGGCCAGCCCCGGTCGAGCCAGTCCTGGCGGTTCAGCTGCTCATTCGACATCAGATACTCGACCTGACTACCACCAAAGAAGGACTTCTCAGGCGCCGCGGGTTCCTCCTCCATGGCCTCCCTGAGCCGGACCAGCCGTGCCAGGTGGGGCGGTGGTGGCGATGACCGAGACAGCTGCTTCCAGTAGGGAACGGCCAGTTCCGGCTTTCCCATCCGCTTCAGGGCCTGGACGAGAATCCCCAGGCTTGCCGTACGGGCACCGGGAATCTCGGCCGTCTCAGCGCTCAACCGAGCGTTCAGACCGGCCCCGATGGGATCTTCCGAGCCCAGGAGGGCAATGGACCGGGGAAGCCAGAGGGCCTCAGTAGGCATGCCGGCGTAGCCCAGGTTGACGTAGTGCTCCGCTGCCCTCACGGAGTCGCCTCGGGCCAGACGGATGGCCCCGGCCTCGAGCATCCGGGCCAGCCCGGTGGCCTTCCGGTCAGGATGTGGCCTTCGCACCAGGCTCAGGTATACCACCCAGGTCGAAACGGATGCGTGGAGCTGCCGCACGGGAGTACCTGGAGGAAATCCCTCGGGCTCCAGATGCATCACCCGGCCAAGGTACGCCACTGTTGAAGCGGTGTTGGCCATCTGCCTCTCCAGGCAGGCCAGGAACAGGGCCGCTCTGGAAGAGTACTCCAGTCGCGGGGCCAGGATGGCTCGAATCTCATGCCAGTTCTGCCGTTCCCTGAGGGCGGCTTGCAGCGCCTCCGGGTTCTGGGGCCGGCGCCGGAACCAGCCGAGTCCACTCTCACCGGGGCGCCGTTCCTCCGAGGCCCGAGACAATCCCGGCCTGGTCGCCGAAGACTGCCCTCGGTCCTGACGCCAGCTCTCACGATCCCGGAGATCCGCGGTGCCGGACATGGACTGCTGCCGGGCGGGGCCCTGCCGTCCCTCGTCCCTGGAAGTGTCGACGCCGGCCTGGAAGATCGAGGCCAGCACAGGCCCATCACGAGCGGGGGAGGGCTCTCGCCGGGGCAACGACGATGAGGCGGCCATCGGCATAGGCGGAGCCGAAGGCGGTCCCTGGGCAACGTGACGCGGGGCTGCTGTCGTGGCCAGCATCTCGGTCGCCGGGCCTGAGAGGGACTCCGAAGGCGATGGGCTCACGCTGTCGGCACCGGGATCACCAGCCGGAAGAACCACGACCTCCGGAGGAGGCCCGGTCTCAGGAGGCCCGCCTTCTCGCTGAAAGGCCAGGAAGAGACCCAGGACGGCCAGGGTGCCGAGGACGGACAAAAGGCTGGAGATAACGGCGATCTTCCAGACCCCATCGGGGACCGTTCGGGCCGGGGCGGCACTGACACTCGTACCCGGCCTCCGCCCTCCACGGGAGACCCGGGTCCGGACAATTCCGCGAGCCTCGACGGCCTGACGAGGCCGAGGAGACGGCGCGGGAGCCTCTGCTACCAGTCCCGGGAGAGCCGAGGCCTTCCTGAGGGCCGTGAGCATGGCCGCCGCCGAGGTAAAGCGGACCTTCGGATCCTGCTCCATGGCAGTGGCGACCAGGGCGCCGACCCTGGCCGGAATCCTGGGGTCAATCAGATCAGCCCGGGAGGGCCTCTCGGTCAGCTTCTGCCTCATCAGGCCGTCGGGAGACTCGGGATCAAAAGGAGTGCGGCCCAGGAGCATTTCGTAGAGGACGATTCCCAGGGCGTACAGGTCCGAGGGAGGTGTTCCTCGACGGCCCTCGATCTGTTCTGGGGACAGATACATGGGGGTGCCGACGATGAACCCGGGCTGAGTTGCGCGCAGATCAGTCTCCAGGTCACGGGCGACGCCGAAGTCGGCGATCTTGACCGTTCCATCGGGCATGACCAGCAGGTTCTCGGGCTTGATGTCGCGATGAACCACGCCGGCGGTGTGGGCGTACCTGAGGCCTTCGCAGATCTGGAGGGCGATCTCCAGCGCCTCCCGGGTAGTCACTGGCCCCTCGTCGATGCGCTCCCGAAGACTCATCCCGGCCACGTACTCGAAGACGATGTAGGGACGGTCTGCCACCTCGCCGTGATCGTAGACTCCCACCAGATTGGTGTGAGACATGCGGGCGGCCATGATCGCCTCCCGCCGGAATCGCTCCCGATAATCCGAATCCGCGGCGAGGTTGTCACTGAGGAACTTGACGGCTACGGCGCGATTCAGGGACCGCTGGGTCGCCTGGAACACACACCCCATCCCCCCGGCGCCGATCAGACTGCCAAGCTCGAACTTCGCCGAGAAGTCCGGCGATGCTCTGACCCGTGCCTCCAGACTGGACATCGCCCCCTATCCTAGCAGGAGTTGCGGCCCGGAGTGAGGGGCGAGAGTCCGATCCGGGTCTCAGGCGTGGACCAGGGAGCCCGCTGTGGCGTCAAGACCTGGGCTGGTTGTGGCAGCAGCTGCGTCCTGAGGCTGATCGGTGCAGACGACCCGGTTACGACCGGCCTTCTTGGCCCGGTAAAGCCGGGCGTCAGCTGCGGCCAGAAGGTCTGCTGCAGGATCCGGCCGGTTCTCTCCGAATGCCGGATGAGAAGCCACTCCCAGGCTGGCCGTCACGGACAGCTTGGAGCCGTCGACCCGGATGGGCTCGCCGCAGATCTGCATCCGGATCCGGTCCGCGACGAGCTGGGCGCCACTGGTGTCCGTCTCGGGCAACAGGACGACGAACTCCTCGCCTCCGTAGCGGGCCATGTAATCCACGTCCCGGAGAACCCGGCTCACCCGGGCCGACACTTCCTTGAGAACTGCATCGCCGACGGGATGGCCGTAGTTGTCGTTGACCTTCTTGAAGAAGTCCATGTCCATGATCATCAGCGCGACCGACTGGTTAGCGTATTTGCTTTTGGTGACTTCCTTGCTCAAGTGCTCCTGGAAATAACCGTGGGTGTAAAGGCCCGACAAAGAGTCGGTGATAGCCAGTGCCGCCATACCTTGCTGCAGCTGCACGTTGCGGATAGCCAGAGCCACCTGACTAGACATCAAAGTGTAAAGATCGAAAATCTCTTTGTTGTATTTACCTGGCAACCGGAATGAGGTGAACATAGCCCCCAGAGGCTCGCCTTCAAAAAGCAAAGGTGCCAACATGGCGGAACGACAGTCTTTGTCTTGAGGGATGATGCGTTCGTCGCCGTCAAACTTGTTGAAGTCGGAAAAGACCTTGCCGGTCTTTTCTTTGACCGCTAACGAGTGCAGCACCGACGGGGTCATCTCGGGATTGAAGTCGATAAAATCCTCGCCGTGAGAAGACTC
>JAJFLN010000410.1 GCA_021772705.1 Candidatus Cloacimonadota bacterium
CCGGCTGTCCAGGTTTCCCGTCGGTTCGTCGGCCAGCAGCAGGGACGGCCGATTTGCCAGGGCACGGGCGATGGCCACCCGCTGGGCCATGCCACCGGAGAGCTGGCGGGGGAGAGAGTCCAGACGATCCCCCAGTCCCACGGCCTCCAGGAGCAGCCTGGACCGACGGTGCCGCTCCGGTGCCGGCACCTTGCCGTAGACCATAGGCAGCTCCACGTTGGCGGCGATGGTGGAGGTGGGAAGGAGGTTGAATGACTGGAAGACGAATCCGATCCGATCGTTGCGAATCCGGGACAGGGTCATGTCGTCCAGGCTCTCCACGGCGGATCCTTCGAGTTCGATCCTCCCCGACGTGGGCCGATCCAGGCATCCCAGGAGGTAGAGCAGGGATGACTTGCCCGACCCGGAGGGTCCCATGATGCTGACCATCTCGCCGGCGTCGACGGAGAGGGAGACCCCGGCCAGGGCCTTGAAGGAACCCACTTCCAGTTCGTAGCTCCGGACCAGGTCGCGGCCGCGGACGGCGGGAGGCCGAACTTCCATCTGGCCAGGAGAGTTCACGACGCATCCTCTCCTTCAGCCACCAGAACGACGTCGCCCTCTGCCAGCCCCGCTTCGATAGCGGCCTCGGACTCGCTCATGGGTCCCACGGTCACGCTCCGCCGTTCACCAGATTTCAGGAAGAGGTAGCTGCCCTCCTGACTGGCATGGAGCGCGTTGACGGGAACCTTCAGGACTTGCGGGTGGGTGGACAGCAGCAGCCTGCATCCCACCGACAGGCCGGGCTGGAATCGCCGGTTCTCCAGGTCCGTGTCGATCCGGACATCGAAGACCCGGGAGCCCTCGAAGAGGCCGAACATGCGCCGCTTCTCCGTGGCGATGGGAGCGATGGATTCCACCGTGCCCTGGAACTGCTGGCCCGGCGACTGGAGGGGCCAGAACGTGGCGGCCTGCCCCTTCGCCACACCGGCGAGCCGTTCCTCGGGGATCTGCGCCTTGATGCGGAATGAGGACTGATTGGCGAGGCGCATGAAGGGGACCCCTTCATTGACCGTGTCCCCGATGGCGGTCTTGACCGGTCCGGACTGACTCCAGTGCTCCAGCAACACCACGGTGCCCGTGACGGGAGCCGTGACCTGGGCGCTGGCCAGGATGCTCTCGAAGCGCTTCAGCTGTCTCTCGGCGTCGGCGACTCGGAACTGGAGCTTCCTCAGCTCAGTGTCCCGCCGCTGCTTGCCCACGTCGAGCTTCTTCTGGACGAGCTTGAGTGTCAGCTCGGCCTTCCGGACCTTCAGCTCGGCTTTCTTGTGTTCCGACCGGGTGTAGCCCGCGAGTCCGAGGTCGAGCTTGACCCGGGCCAGCCGATGTGCGGCCCGGGCGTCGTCTCGCTTCTCCGTCAGATCCTTGATCTCGTCGGCGGCCACGTTGCCCTGGGCCGCCAGTTCGAGCTTCAGGTCGAGCCGGGACTGGGCCGACTTCAGGTCCCGCTCGGCGATCTGGAGATCGTAGCGCAGGTCCGCCAGTTCACGAGGGAGCTTTCCCCCGTCGATGATCTTCTTCTCCAGCCGCGCCACCTCGAGATCCTGACGCGCCACGTCCAGTTCATCCCGCAGCTGATCCCCTTCAACCCGCTGCTTGGCGTCCAGGACGTCCTTCTCCTTTTGAAGCGTCTGAAGCGCCAGCTGCTTCTCGGCCACGTCGTCCTTGAACTTCTTCTCCTCTAGCTTGGCCACCAACTCGCCGGCGGGAATCACGTCACCCTCCTTGGCGAGCCAGGCAATCTTCCCGTCGGATCGCAGATCCTGGATGGCGATGTTGGTGACCCCTTCGGCCTCCACCTCGCCGCTGGCCTCGAGCTGCACCACCAGGTCTCCGCGAGTCACTGGAATCGCCTTCGCCGGCGACGGCGGCCGGGGACTGGCCAGACCCGGGAGGCGGACTTGCTGACTCTCCTCGAGTCCCGACAGGATCTCGGTCCGATCGTAGCTCGCGGCGCCGGTCTCGACGGCGCGCCGGGTTCCGTCAGCCAGGATGACGGCGCCATCGACCACGGCACCGGAGGGCAGGGACAGCACGCCGGGCCGAGTCTCGACCTGGATGGATGCCTGTCCGGACATCCCGGGCTTGAGCTTGTCGCTGGAGGCGTCCAGCTCCGCCGTGGCCTGGAGTGTGAGCATCACAGGATGAATCCAGCGATCCAGCTCGTTGCCCGAGAGAGCCTGCTGGGTCCGGGTCACAGTGCCCGTCAGCTGCTCATCGGGATATGCCGACAGCCGGAAGTGAATCTTCTGATCCGGATTTACTCGCTGGGCGTCCCGGGCCGAGAGCTTCAGGACCACCTTCATCCGGTCCACCTTGGAGATGCGCATGACCCGGCTGCCCTGATGCGCCCGGGCGCCGACCTTGACCTTCTCTTGTTGCGTGCCGCCCATGTGTATTCGGCCGTAGAGGACCACTCCCGAAATAGGAGCTCTGGCGACGGATTGCTTTGTCAGGCTTTCCAGATACTCGATCTCGGACTCGATCCCCCCGAGCTTGGTCTCCAGTTCCCGGGCGTTCTCCAGGCGCCGGGCATCGAAGCTGTCGGCCTGGACCCTGACGTATTCGATGGCGCTGGTGGAGAGATGGATGTCCCGGGCGGCGGCGACAATGTCGACGGGCTTGCCTCCCCGCCGGGCGATCCGATCCTCCAGCTCCAGGACCTGTAGCTGCAGCTTCTCCCGGGATATCTTGACCTCCAGGGTGGCCATGTCTTCCCTGGAGACGAATCCCCGCGCCGCGTAGGGCTGCTTCTCGTTCCGGCTGACTCGCAGGTTTGCAAGTGCGTTCTCGCCGTTCTCACGGGCCATCTCGATCCGGGCCACCTCCGCCGGATCGACGCCCTGGGCGAGCACATCGTGGGTGATGCGCAGCAGCCCCAGATCGCCCTCGCCGAAGGCGAGACGGTTCAGCAGCTCGAACTGTTCCAGGTCGAGCTCCAGGTCCTTCAGCTCCTTGTCCCGGGTCGCCAGTTTCCTGTCCAGCTGCTCCCCCTCCAGGTTTCGGGTGTGGTCCGAGCTGTCGAAGCGGGCCACGGGCTCCCCTTCCTCGACGAAGGTCCCCTCCTCGACGAGCCATTCGATGATGGAGGAGTAGGGAGCCTGGATGTTCCTTTCCACCAGGGGCTCCAGGACGCCGGCGGTCTCGACGGTGAGGACGAATGGGGCCCGCTCCACCTCGACGAGTCGATACGCCTCATCACCGGTTGGCCCGTCACCGCAACCAGCGACCAGGCCCAGAATGGCCCCGATCAGGACGACGGCAACGGCAAACGGCCCGGATCTGCTAGAACCTGGGAGTCGGCTGCCGTCGGCGTGACTGCTGAACATGGAGCCTCGCGGTCCGGAGGCACTGAACTGCCTCTGGCTGAGATGAGGCGGAGGGAAAACAGAAACCGCGGAGCAACCCGATCAAGGGCTCTGCGATCTCCGCGATTCCTACGTCTCCGCGACTCTCAGCGTGTCGTACTGAGAGATGACTGCTAGCCCTTGACGGGCAGAACGTGGATGGCCTTGACCACCAGCTGGACCTCGTCGCCTACCTTGAGGTCCAGATCCGTGGCGGACTCCGTCGTCAGGACCGAGGCCATCTGGGCCGGGTTTGAGACCTCGAATTTCACCAGGGACATGATGTCGCCCTTCTGGATCGACGTGACCTTGCCTTGGATCTTGTTTCTTGCGCCGTACTTCATCGGGCCTCCTTGGGAGGTTGGACAGGGAAATGTGTTCTAGGAGCAATGCCAGTGAGATAAAATGGATTTTGTTGTAGTGGGGCTCAGCCCCACACCCCGTTGGGGAAGCCAGCTCCCCCAAACCCCCAATAGGACTGGTGCAATTGAGAGTGCTGATGAACACTTGAGAATGACATACGAGAGCTTGACCTGTTCATCGGGGTCCAGGGGCCGTTGGCCCCTGGCGAGAGTTCGAGGGCAGAGCCCTTGTTTTCAAACATTCCTTCCACTAATTCATGGGCATTGGTTTGAGGAGTGGTCTGCCAGGATCTCTTCGATGCTGGAGTAGTGGCTGGCGCACTGCTCCCAGTACTCGACGATGCTGCCACCCAGGATCATCCAGTATCGGCGGAAGCTTCCATCGGGACTCATGACGCGGAGCATGCCGTCGCCATCGTTGAACTTCCAGGAGCGGCCGTCACGGTAGAAGTGCTCGATCCGCATGCCCTGACGGGTCTTGATGTGGAACTGCTCCTCCGGTACGTCCCAGCTCTCGTCGACGACCATGCGGATGAACTGCCAGATGAGTCCCGAGTCGAGTGTGCCCGTGTTGATGGCCAGGCCCGAGTCGTTGGGGAGACCGAACCAGGAGCAATGGGGGATCTGCGCGGCGCCCCACTCGAGATGACCTTCGTTGCCCCACTCGTGATGGAGGGTTACGCCGATGTCGTGTCCCAGGCCGAAGCCCTGGTAGTCGTACTCGCCGTTGCCGTCGATGGCGCCGCTGAAGATCGAGGAAAGCTGCTCTGCTCCGGCGCTGAAA
>JAJFLN010000042.1 GCA_021772705.1 Candidatus Cloacimonadota bacterium
GAAGTAGAGCCCGATGAGTCCCAGGAACAGCAGCACGCTGCCGGCCAAGGTGTAGAGGAAGAACTTGATGGCGGCGTACTCCCGTCGAGGACCTCCCCAGATACCGATGAGGAAGTACATCGGCAGCAGCATGACCTCCCAGAAGACGTAGAACAGGAAGAAGTCGAGGGAGCAGAAAGTGCCCATCATTCCCGTCTCGAGCAGGAGGAACAGGGCAAAGTACCCCTTGATGGCCTTCGTGATGTTCCAGCTCGCCAGGGTGCAGATGAACGACAGCAACGCTGTCAGTAGCACCATCGTCACCGACAGGCCGTCGATACCGACGTGATAGTTGATATCGAAAGAGGGGATCCAGGGGACCGCCTCCACGAACTGCATGCCCGTCGAGGTCCTGTCGAACTGGCAGAACACCATCAACGACAGGGCCAGCGGCACGGCAGCGGCGCTCGCGGCGACCGTCTTGAGGATGTTCTCCTCCCGGGACGGCACGCAGAGCACGGCAATTGCGCCGAGGAGGGGCGCGAAGATCATCATCGTCAGGATGTGACTGTCCATCTAGACCTGCCTCCTAGCAGATTCAGGATACAATTGAGTGTCCCAGGATGAAGAGGACGGCCAGCGCCAGAGCTACCACGAGGTACTCCTGGATCCGGCCCTGGTGCAGACGCCGCACCTTCTGGCCAAGTTCCAGCCAGATCTCCGCCAGGTAGTTCACCAGGCCGTCGACAATGTAGAGGTCGATCCGTCCGAGGATGTCTGCCGCGACCCGCGTCGTGCGGGCCACGCCATTGACGAAACCGTCGATGACCTTTCGGTCGAACCGGAACAGGAAGTCGTTCCAGGCCAGCAGCGGTTCGATCACGTAGGACTGGTAGAACTCGTCCACGTAGTACTTGTTCAGAAGCCACCTGTAACAGGTGGGGTACCGTTCGGCGATGGCCTTCGGGCTGATGGTCCGACTGAAGTAGAGGATGTAGGAGAATCCGAACCCGATGATCACAGCCAGAATCGAGCAGAGCATGGCGATGGTATGGGCCGCACCGCCGTGGCCGCCCTCGTCAGCAACATGAACGGCCTCGCCGCCCCAGCCCGTCTGGGCCAGGAAGAACTGGGAGTCCGGCGGCGGCTGAATCCGATCCTGGAACCAGTGCCCCCATCCGGATCCGATGGCCAGTGCGGCCAGGATGACCAGGGGCAAGATCACCGGCAAGGGTGACTCCTGGGCATGGTCGTACTTCTCCAGGTTCCTGGGCTCGCCGTAGAAGGTCATGAAGATGAGCCGGAACATGTAGAACGTGGTGATTCCGGCGCCGGCGACACCGAGTACGAACAGCGCCAGGTGCTGGGGGTGGCCGATGCCGAACTCGAGACAGGCGGCCAGAATGGCGTCCTTGCTGAAGAAACCGCTGAAGGGTGGCACGCCACAGAGGGCGAGAGTTCCGATGAGCATGGTCCAGAACGTGACGGGCATCTTCTTCCGGAGGCCGCCCATCTCGCGCATGTCCTGGGTGTGGTGAAGACCCAGAATCACGCTGCCGCTGCAGAGGAACAGCAGCGCCTTGAACCAGGCGTGGGTCATCAGGTGCTGCAGCCCGGGAGTGTAGCCGCCAACGCCGAGGGCCATGATCATATAACCTAGCTGACTCACGGTCGAGTAGGCCAGAACCCGCTTGATGTCATTGGCCGTGATGGCGATCGTGCCGGCGAAGAAGGCCGTGATACAGCCCACGTAGGCGATGACCAGCAGCGCCGAAGGTGTGAAGAGGGGGAAAAGGCGCCCCACCATGTAGACGCCGGCAGCAACCATGGTGGCTGCGTGAATGAGGGCCGAGACGGGAGTGGGGCCCTCCATGGCGTCGGGCAGCCAGACATGAAGAGGGAACTGGGCCGACTTGCCCACGGCGCCGCAGAACAGACAGAGACCGGCGAGGGTCAGGAGGCCCACGTCACCCAGACCCAGGATGGAGACGAGGCCCGACATCTCTCCCATCCTGACGGCCTGGAAGATGTCGACGTAACTGAAGGTCCCGAGCTGATGCCAGAGGATCATGATCCCCAGGAAGAAGCCGATGTCTCCGACCCGGTTGGTCAGGAAGGCCTTCTTGGCCGCATCTGCCGGCGCCTGTCTCTCGTTCCAGAACCCGATGAGGAAGTAGGACGATACTCCGACGAGTTCCCAGAAGCAGTAGAGAAAGAAGATGTTGTCGGCCAGGATGAGGCCGAGCATGGAGAAGCTGAAGAGGGAGAGAAAGCCGAAGTACCGCGAGTACTTGGGGTCTCCGTGCATGTAGGCCGTGGAATAGATGTGAACCAGGGTCGAGACACCGGTGACCACCACCAGCATGACCGCCGTCAGGTTGTCCACCAGAACGCCGCCGAGCAGGTACGCGTTGCCCACCCGGAACCAGTCGAAGATCCGATGCACCGTCCACTGTGGATCGTGAGCCGACAGGGATTGACAGGCGATGTAGAGAGATCCGGCCAGGGAACCGACGATGGCGCCCAAGGAGACCCAGTCGCCCTTTCGAGGGAGATTTCGGCCGAAGAAGATCTGGATCGCGAAGGCGATCAAAGGCAGCACGAGTACCAGGTAGGCGACCTCGGCGACGTAGGAGTTGCTCATGCGGTTCCAGCCTTGAAGAGTGTCGAGTAGGGGTTAGTCCGTGCCACGTGGTGATTGCCTGCGGTGGTCATGCTCACTCCTTGAGCATGGCGATTTCGTCGACATCGATGGTGTTGAAGTTCTGGTAGATGGCGATCAGGAGCGCCAGGAAGATGACCGCCTCGGAGGCCGCCAGGATGATGACCATGATGGCCCATATCTGGCCCTCGATGGGGCTACCGATGAATCGAGAGAAGGCCACCACGTTGAGGTTGCCCGCGTTGAGCATCAACTCGATGCCGATCAACAAGCCGATGCTGTTGCGCCGGGTGAGAACACAGAAGAGGCCAAAACAGAAGAGGGATGCGGCCACGACCAGATAGGCGTGCAGTCCGATGGGAATCATGGTCAGTCCACTTCCTTCCGGGCCAGCGTCGCAGCGCCCAGGACCACCAGGAGCAGAACGAAGGAGCTGTACTCGAAGGGCACCAGATAGTCTCCCAGGAACTGCAGGCCGATGGCGCGAGTGGTCGGCGCGTAGGGCGGGAGCGGATCCAGGACCGCCCAGGGCACCTTGCAGATGTAGACCACCAGCAGCAGCCAGAGGATACCGGAGATCACGGCCCCGAACTTGATATCCGTGAAGTTTGCCTCCGTTGAGACGTCGGCGATCTCATGGGTCAGCATGACCCCGAAGATGAGGAGCACCAGAATGCCGCCGGCGTACAGCAGCACCTGCACGGCCGCCAGGAAGTCAGCCGACAGCAGGACGTAGAGCCCGGCCACACCCAGAAAGGTCAGGAGGAGGGCAAACACGCAGTAGACCAGCCTTCGAGAGAAGGCCGAGATGGCAGCTCCGGCCAGCGCGAAGGCTGCGAATACATAGAACGTGGCGACGTGAAACAGTGCTTCCATGGTCTCCCTCTGCCGGTTCCTCCCGTCAGCGGCCCTTGTTCTTCCGGGCAGACTTTCGGGTCCCGGACTTCCCCTTCTTCGAAGCGCTCTTGCGGGTACCTGATTTCTTCGGGGATTTGGTGGGTGCCGCTGCCTTCGCCCCTTCATCTGGAGTCGAATCGTCCTTCGAGTCCGATGGGGCTGCTTCGGCAGGCTTCTCGTCCTTGGCTGGAGCAGCTTCAGGCTTCGGCTTCGCTGGGGGAGCCTCGGCGGCAGGTTTCTCATCCTTGGCTGGAGCAGCTTCAGCCTCGGGCTTCGGCGTGGCCGGTGGAGTCGCCGGAGGCGGAGGGGCCGCGGGGGTGGCCTGAGCCGGTGCGGGCTTTGCCTCCTGGGCCAGCGGCGCTGGCTCGGGCGGAGCTTTGGGAGCGATTGGCTTCGGGTTGTTCTGCCACGGCTGAACCCACTCGTGGGCAACCCTCGGCACTGTCAGGGCTGGACCGGGAACCTTGGGCATGGTGCCTGGAACCGGAGCGTCATCCCCTTCTGGTCTCTCTCCCTCGCCGAAGTTGAGAATCATGCAATCCCTGTCGTATCCAGCAACCTCGTAGTCCTTGCTCATCACCAGGGAGCCCGTGGGACAGGCCTCGGTGCAGAAACCGCACCAGAGACACTTGTAGATGTGGATGTCGAATTCCGGTGCGTACCGGCCCTTGCCCTTGCCGGCGCCGGTCATGTGGAAGCAGTCGGCTGGACAGGCCTTGGAACAGAGGTCGCAGGAGATGCAGGAGTTGATGTCGTTGAAGAGCATTCCTCGGAAACGATCCGGGAAGGCATGCTTGACCTCCGGGTACTGGATCGTGACCTCTCGCGTCAGCATGTGCTTCAGCGTGACCTTCAACCCGATCAGGGTTGTCACGACGCCGTACCAGATGTCCGCAAAGTACTTGCTCATCGAATCTCCCTAGACAATCTTCGCATCCCTTGCCCGGGCGAATCGGCGGTCCGACCGCCCCATGGCGGCGTCAGCATATCACTCGCCCTGACGACATGCAAATTGCGACACGATGGATGAAGCAAGTCATCTGACATGCCCCCGGCGCGGCAGCCGGACTCGCGGGAGCCAGCTTCCGGGCAGGGGCCATCGAATCCAGAAACAATCAGTGGTTGCGACCGTCGGAGGCGACCTGATATCGAGCCTCTGCCCGAGCCAGAGCCGCCCGCGCCCTCTCCCGATCGATGCTGTGATTGTCCAGGTCCGACAGGGCGTTCTGTGCCCTCTCGAGTGCTCGCTTCGCTCGTTCCACGTCAATCTCGTCGGCTCGTTCAGCCGTATCGGCCAGGACGATGACCCGGTTCTCCGAGACCTCGAAGAAGCCGCCTTGCAGGGCCATCAAGACTTCCCGGCCGCCGGTCTCGCGGATCTCCAGTTTGCCCACTCCAAGCTGGACCACCATCGGCAGGTGATGGGCCAGGACCCCGAAAGATCCCAGGTTCCCGGGTGCGACGACGCTCGTCGCCTCGCTGGAGTAGACGACTTTCTCCGGTGTGACCACCTCTATGTGGAAGACGGCTTCGGCCATGGGATTTCCTCTCGGGTTGGAGCTAGTGGATCAGGTCAGGAACCCATCTTCTTGGCCTTGGCGACAGCTTCCTCGATGGTGCCCACCAGATGGAAGGCGCTCTCGGGCAGGTCGTCGTGCTTGCCCTCCAGAATCTCCTTGAACCCCTTGATCGTGTCCTTGAGGGTCACGTAGGCGCCGGGCAGTCCCGTGAAGACCTCCGCAACGTTGAAGGGCTGGGACAGGAAGTTTTGGATCCGCCGGGCCCTGGCGACGGCGATCTTGTCGTCGTCGGAGAGCTCGTCGATTCCGAGGATGGCGATGATGTCCTGAAGGTCCTTGTATCGCTGCAGTACGGACTGGACTTCGCGAGCCACGGTGTAATGCTCCTCGCCGATGATGGAGGGCGTGAGCAGGCGGGACGTGGAGTCCAGTGGATCGATGGCCGGGTAGATGGCCCGCTTGAACAGGTCTCTCGACAGCACGGTCGTGGCGTCCAAGTGACTGAAGGTCGTCGCCGGAGCCGGGTCCGTGAGGTCGTCAGCCGGCACGTAGATGGCCTGCACACTGGTGATGGAGCCGCGCTTGGTCGAGGTGATCCGCTCCTGAAGAGCGGCCATCTCCGTGGCCAGGGTGGGCTGGTAACCCACGGCGCTCGGCATCCGGCCCAGGAGGGCGGACACCTCGGCCCCGGCCTGGGTGAACCGGAAGATGTTGTCGATGAAGATCAGCACGTCCTGACCCTTCTCATCCCGGAAGTACTCCGCCATGGTGAGGCCCGAGAGACCCACCCGGAGACGGGCTCCTGGAGGCTCGTTCATCTGGCCGAACATCAGGCAGGTCTTCTCCAGCACGCCCGATTCCTTCATCTCAAGCCAGAGGTCGTTACCCTCGCGGGTCCGCTCTCCCACGCCGCAGAACACGGAGACACCGCCGTGCTTCGTGGCCACGTTGTGGATCAGTTCGGTGATGAGGACAGTCTTGCCCACGCCGGCTCCGCCGAAGAGTCCGACCTTGCCGCCCTGGGCGTAGGGCTCCAGCAGGTCGATGACCTTGATGCCGGTCTCGAAGGGCTCTGTCACCAGACCCTGCTCCTCGAAGGGAGGCGGAAGCCTGTGAATCGGATAGCGGCTGGCCGCGTCGACGGGTCCCAGGTTGTCGATCGGTTCGCCTAGCAGGTTGAACAATCGACCCAAAGTCGCTTCACCGACCGGGACCGTCAGAGGCCCGCCCGTGTCGGTAGCTTCCATTCCTCGCACCAAGCCATCGGTGCCGTCCATGGCGACGCATCGGACCACGTTGTCACCCAGGTGTGCCGACACCTCGGCGATCAGGGTCCTCTTGTTGTTCGGGTCCGGAATCTCGATGGCGTGATAGATCTCGGGCAGCTGCTCCGGGAGGAACTCGATGTCCACGACCGGTCCAATGACCTGCTTGACCTTGCCCTTGAAGGCCGCGCCCTCGCTCGATTTAGACTTCGCCGCGGTGGTCTCGGACTTCTTGCTGGACCCGCCAGCTGATTTGCTCTTTGCCATGGTTTCTCCTACGGATGAACAGGACTGGGTTTCAATAATCTCGTGTTAACGCTTACTTGGATGCCAGGGCCTCGGCGCCGCTGACCACTTCCAGCAGCTCCTTGGTGATGTTCCACTGACGGGCCTTGTTGGCCGACAGGCTCAGCTCGTCGATGAGATCGCCGGCGCTGCTGGTGGCGTTGCTCATGGCTGTCATCCTGGCGCCTTGCTCGCTCGCCAGGGATTCCAGCAGGAACTTGTAGACCTGATTTCGGACGAACTTCGGCAGCAACGCCCGGAGCAGCTCCGCGGCCTCGGGTTCGAAGATGTACTTCTTGTCGTCCTGATCGGCGTCCTCATCGGATCCGGGAGGTTCGATGGGGAGGAACTTCACCAGCTTGGGAGTCTGGCGCATGGTGGTCACGAACTCCGTGTACGCCACGTGAACCTCGGCAGCCTTGCCATCGGTGAACACACCCGTCAACGAATCGGCGATGGCTTGTACCTCCCCGAAGGGGCTGTTAACGCCGATCTGGGGGAAGCTGTTCACCACGTTGTAACCGCGCTTGCTGAAGTAGAGCGTGCCCTTCTTGCCGATAGTGATCAGCTTGACCGCGCGGCCTCCGTTGACGTCGATGTACGTCTGGGCCTTGCGGATCAGATTGTTGTTGTAACTCCCGCAGAGGCCCTTCTCACCGGTGATGACCGCCACGCAGAGTCCCGAGGCGCCCTCTGGTGAAGCCAGGAGCTCGTTTTCGGCCTCGCCGGCGAAGGGGCTCACGGCTTCCACCAATTCGAGCATCTTCTGTGCGTAGGGCTTGCCCGCCGTCACTCGTTCCTGAACCTTGCGCAGCCGAGCCGCCGCGACCATCTTCATGGCCGAGGTGATCTTCTGGATGTTCTTGACGGACCGGATCTTACGGCGGACGTCTCTCAGGCTGACTGCCATCCGTTAACCTCTCAAGCCGCCTCGGTGGCGGTCTCCTTGGCCGGGGCTTCATTACTGAAGTGGTTTGCCTTGAAGTCGGTCAAGGCTGCGTTGACCTTCCCTGCTATCTCATCTGTCAGCTTGAGCGTCTTGTCGATCTCGCCGGTGATCTCCGGGTGGCGCTCGCGCATGAATGCGATCATCTCTCTATCCAGCCGGTGGATCTGGTTGACCGGAACATCGTCGAGGAAGCCGTTGTTACCGGCCAGGATGATCAGGACCTGATCGCAGACCGACTTGGGTTCATACTGGTCCTGCTTCAGCACTTCCACCATTCGCTCGCCTCGAGCGAGCTCAGCCTGGGTGGTCTTGTCCAGGTCGCTGGCGAACTGGGCGAAGGCCGCCAGCTCGTTGTAGCGTGCTAGGTCGAGCTTGAGCCGCTTGGCCACTTCCTTCATGGCGTGAGTCTGGGCGGCGGAACCGACGCGGGACACAGAGACACCGACGTTGATGGCGGGCCGGATACCAGCGTAGAACAGGTCGCCCTCGAGGAAGATCTGCCCATCGGTGATGGAGATGACGTTCGTCGGGATGTAGGCGGTCACGTCACCGGCCTGGGTCTCGATGATCGGCAAGGCCGTCAGGGAACCGCTGCCCTTCGCCTCCGAGAGCTTGGCAGCCCGCTCGAGCAACCGGGAGTGGAGATTGAAGATGTCTCCCGGGAAGGCCTCGCGGCCCGGTGGGCGGCGAAGGAGCAGGGACATCTGCCGGTAGGCGTTGGCGTGCTTCGACAGGTCGTCATAGATGATCAGGACGTGCTTGCCGGCCTCCATGAAGTGCTCGCCCATGGTGACGCCGCTGTAGGGGCTGATGTATTGCAGCGGTGCCGGTTCGGCGGCGGTGGCGCAGACGACGATGGTGTAGTCCATGGCGCCGTTCTTCTCCAGGGTGTCCACCACCTGGGCGACTGTCGACTGCTTCTGGCCGATGGCGACATAGATGCAGAGGACGTCCTTACCCTTCTGATTGATGATGGAGTCCACGGCGATGGCCGTCTTGCCCGTCTGGCGGTCGCCGATGATCAGCTCTCGCTGTCCCCGGCCGATGGGAATCATGGAGTCGATCGCCTTGATCCCCGTATCCAGCGGCTCCTTCACGGGCTGCCGCTCGATGATGCCCGGGGCCTTGATCTCGATGTGACGCGTTGCGTCAGTCCCGACGGGACCCTTGCCGTCGATTGGCGCGCCGAGAGCGTTGACCACCCTGCCGAGCAGGGCCTCACCGACCGGGACTTCCATGATGCGTCCCGTGGTCTTGACCTGGTCGCCTTCCTTGATTCCCTGGTCCGAGCCGAGGATCACGATGCCCACGTTCTCCTCTTCCAGATTGAGGGCGATCCCGTAGATGTCTCCCGGGAACTGCACCATCTCACCGGCCATGCAGCCTTCCAGGCCGTACACCCGGGCGATGCCGTCACCGACCTCGGTGACAGTCCCCACATCGACCATGTGGAGGTCCTTCTTGTAGCTCTCCAGCTCCTTCGAGAGGATCGCCGTGATTTCTTCTGGTCTGGTTGCCATTGCTCAGCTCCGTCTTTCAGTTCTTCGATCTGTGTCGATCAGTCAGCCGTGATCCGGACGTTCTTCCACTCCGAGCGAATCTGCTCCAGATGATGCCGGATCGAACCGTCGATCTGCTTGTCTCCGTATCTGATGATCAGACCGCCGATCACGGACTTATCGACCACCTCGGACAGGTTGATCTTCCGGCCCGTGATCTTCCCCAGCTCGGCGCCGACGAACTTCCGTTCCTTGTCGTTGAGGGGGACCGCCGACCGGACCTCTGCTGTCAGCTCGTTCTTCCAGGTCGCCACCATCTTCTCGAACTCGTCGGCGAGATGAGGCAGGATCTCCTGCCGGTCCTTGCTCAGGACCAGGGTGAGGAACCGGAACGTCAGCTCATGGAGCCGTCCGTTGAAGGCCGACTCCACGAGCTGGTTCTTCTTCTCTTGCTGGATCTGGG
>JAJFLN010000411.1 GCA_021772705.1 Candidatus Cloacimonadota bacterium
CTACAGTTGTGAGGTCACCACTCGTGAAGACGCCTTGGCCAGAGAGCGGCAAATCAAGAACTGGTCACGTGCCAAGAAGCGGGCCTTGATAGCCGAGGATTGGGAAAAGCTGCGCGAACTGGCCAAGGCCAAAACGCCGAAACAAGCGCCTTCAGGCCCCGCGACAGATGGCTCGGGGCGAGCGGGTGGCAGCTTGCTCCAGCCCAAGATCACTAGAAAGCTGCTCCCCTCTATCGAAACCCCGGGGGACCCTGTAACGTAGATAGGGTCATGGTAGGTAGATAGGGTCATGAATGTAAGACTCACAGCAGTACGACGCATGAGTGCGGGTCTGTTGCTGGCCGGGCTTCTCTACGGTGCGCCCACGGCTGTCGTGGCCTGGACAAAGGCAGATCCGGCTCCATTCTTTGAGCGGCTCGCCAGCATCGGGCTCTACACGGGCCAGATCAAGCGGCTCAACTCGGAGATCGAGATCTTCTATCGCAAGCCCGGAGGAGGCGCGGAGGCGGTCTACGGTTACATCGCCGACAACATCTATGTTCCCTGGGCCTTCAAGGAGAAGGACTCCAGGAAGATCCGCTTCGACCTCCGGTCCAACGAGATCAACACGTTCCTCCACGAGTTCGCCCACGCCGAGTTCGATGTCTTCGCCAGGGAGAAAGCCCCTCGGGGTTCCGTCGACTACAAGCACTGGGAGGCGACCAACTTCATCTGGTCCTTCATCTTTTTGGACAAGAAGCAGTACAGGTGGGGTGGACCCCGCTATCCCAGGATGAAGGCCTCCGAAGTGGCCAGCTACTACTTTGGCCACTGCATGATGAATCTCTTCCAAGGAGCCAGCGACCTGTACGCCTACAATCAAGGCATGGTGCGGGGTCACATCACCTCCTCGGCTCAGGCTGAAGAGCTCGGAGATCGGTTCATTCTGCCTCCGAAGGACAGCGAGCGCGGCTGGCAGAAGCGAGTGGCCAACGAGGAGTACTGGAAGGTCGGCGCCAGCGATCTGGCCGTGTTCGAGGGCAAACCCGTCCACTGGGACGAGCAGGAGCACGTGAAGCTGCAGATCTATGACTTCTTCCTCGGACTCCTGCCTCCGAGGAATGCCGAAGGGCTGGTGAAGCGGCTCAACAGGTCCCGGCACCCTGAAACGCTGCGCATGCGCCGGGAGATCCGCAAGGCCCGGATGGCTCGGGCCCGTGAACTGGACGCCCTGGCCGCCGCCGAGGCTGATACCGAAGAAACCCCCGATCAGGCCTTCGACGAACTGTCAGGGCGCTAGTCACCTGGCCGCCGCGCCCCCTGAGGATCACGGAGTTCACGAAGAACACTGAGATCACAGAGGTTCCTGGGTGAAAAGGAAACTCTGTGATCTCCGAACTCTCCGTGTAACTTCCTCTGTTATCGCAGTTGAAGTCTCAGGCCCGGAAGACCATCACCACGAGGCCCAGGAAGATGACGGCGTGAACCAGCTCGACTCGCCCGATGCGAGCGATGGGACGCCTGGCCTGGCGCCGGACGGCCAGAGCGCCCAGTGCCGCCAGAGTGGGCAAGGCCAGGGGCAAGGGCGCCCAGTTCGGCAGCAAGCCCGCCAGGGGCCCAAGAGCCGTTGCCAGCCCCAGGACGGCGAGGTGAAAGAGGACATCCCCCTGGGCAGCTTGCCAACGATCTCGCAGGGGGGCTGTGCAGACAGGCTGACGGGTGAAGAACCGGACGTGAAAGGGGCGTCCGGCGAAGAAGGCGAGGCAGAGGAGCCAGAGGCCCAGTGTCTGCTGTGTCACATCGCCGGAGGCGCAGTACTCCGCCGCCGGCGCCACGAGACTGAGGCCGAAGATACCCTGGAGCTGACCCTTGAGGGTGAAATCGCTGTTCCGGTCCTTGTTGGCCAGCCCCGAGACGGCCACGGCGGTGCCGATGACACCGATTGGCAGCAGGAGCCAGAGGCCGTGCCCCAGAATCAGGACGGCTCCGGCAGCCAGGAAGACCGAGGAGTAGGCCAGGGCCAGTGCCCGGAGGGGAGCTCGGCGCGGGTCGCCGGGAGAGAGGCGGAGGAGCAGACCGATCGCGTGCCTGGAACAGAGTCCGATACCGACTGCCAGGGCCAGGATGGTCAGGGGCAGGCTGATCTTGCCTGCCACGCCAGCTCCGGCCAGCAAGGATGCTATCGCTACCGTCCAGGCTCCGTGTTGCCTGGGCACCGTGAGGGGCAGGGCCTGCTTCAGTTCCGTCTTGTCGGGCATGATCCGTCAGTTCGTCAGTGTGAACGCCTCCGGCCTGGAGCGTGCAACTTTCGTGCCGCAGGACACAATGTCCGGGCGCCGCGGAAGGAGCGGTCGGTAGGGCGCGGGAATGGCCGGGCTCAACGGAGCTGAAGGACCACTCTGAATCCATAGTAGTCGCTCCGGCCCGAAGGACTGCCGTAGTATCGGGAGGCTGAGCGGAAGTACCTGGGCAGGTCGTACCACCTGCCTCCACGGAGTACCCGCTTGAACCCCGTGGACGGACCCTTGGGGTCGACAGTCGGCTCTATCGCTGACGGATGTCCCGGGTCGTCGGCTCGTCGCCGTCCCGTTGCTGGCCGGCTGACTGCCGTTCAGTCCGCTGACGGACTCTACGAGCCCGGCTCTTGGCGATTCGATCCCCGAGCCAGGCCCGCCAGGCCTCCTCGGCGTCGGCGAGGGACATGCTGAAAGACTGCTCGAAGGCCTGGGATATCGGCACGCCCTGACCCCGGAGAGTCAGGAGCCGGACGAAGCTCGACACTGGGTTACTCCCCAGCAAGAACCGGACGAAATCATAGGACTGGCCATAGGCGAGCATGACCTTCTCCGCCGGGAGGCGGCTGAAAGATCCATTGAGGTCCGACAGGGGCAGGAGGGTGTTCCTCACCGCTGCGTTTCCCAGGGCCTTGTAGAACCCCTTAGCCGCCAGCTTTGGCTCCTGGTGCATGGCCAGGCCCTCCTGGACCCAGGCTGGCAGCGACTTGCCCCCGGCCTTGAAGTCCACGATGTGGTGGGCATACTCATGGAAGATCAGGTTGCGATAGATCGGGTCTGACCAGGAGGGGTTCACCTTCAGTGAAATCCTGTTGGCCTGGTGGACGCCGCCGGCCCAGGCGATCTGAACTGCCGACTGAAACTCCGTGGAGGCGTAAACCGAGATGGTGACCTGTTCCATACCCTCCCATTGGGCGTCGAACTTGAGTCCCACCTCGTCGTAGGCCTCCTCGAACATCTCGAGGAACTTGTCCGCCAGATGGCCGTGGGTCTGGTCATTGAACTCGATCTTGAAGTGCCGGGCCTCGGTGGTGACGAAATCCCGTTTCACGGCGATACTCGACTGCAGGCCGACGTAGGCTTTCCGCATACCTGGATCGAAGGCCTTCAGCGCCCTGGCTCGGTCCCAGGCTTCCAGGGCCCGCTGCGGCTCTCCCTCCAGCCGGTAGGTCCTTCCGAGCATCACCAGCAGGTTGAAGTCTTCACCTCTGTTGTACAGCTCGTCCTCCAGGACACGGGTGGCCAGCTGGTATGACCCGGGATCTCGGGTCTGGCCGTCCCGGATGTAGGCTCCCACCAGATTGTTGATGATCCGGTCCTTGAACTGGGGAGGGCCTCCCAGCTCCCGGGCCCGCTCCAGCGCCCGGGCAGCATTGTAGTAGTCCCCGCTGTCGGAATACATGGCTCCCAGGTTCATCTGGAAGACTGCCGAGGTATCGCCCCTGTACTCGATGGCCTGCTCTTCGGCCCAAATGGCGTTGGAGAAGTCCTTCTGCTTGTGGTACTCGACGCCCATCTGGTTGTAGGCCCGGCCCAGGAGCTTGCCCAGAGCTTCTTCTTCCCTGGGGGACGTGGCCTGCCCCTGGGCGCCCTTCAGCAGGCCGGCTGCCTTCTCGAGCCGATCGATGATCCCCATGCTTCGGATCGACTCACCCTGCCCGCCCCGTGCCGATGAGGGGGAAAGGTAGATCTGGGCCTCCCGGTACAGGGCTCTGCCATTGCCGGAGAAGCCGGAGACGGCCCCGGGTATGGCGAGGCTGAGGGCGAGGACGGTCGTGAGGGCGCGCATTCATGAATGACTACGTCCTCAGGGGGGCCAGGGTTGCCAGTTTTCCGAGAATTGAAACCTTCCGCCAGACGTCCCGTAGTAGCGAGAGGAACGGGGACGAGAGCAGTCAGAGCGGCAGTGGCCGCCAGCAAGATTCCCGCCCGCAGGACCCGGAGGAGACTTGAGAATGAAAAAGGCGGCAGTTGTCGCGGCAGTGTTGATGCTCGCCGCTCTGGATATCACCTCGGCTGGTCCAACCGCCGAGGACGTGGCGATCGCCTACGCTCCAGTCATCAGGCAGAAGGTCTCCAACGACCAGGATTACCTGGCGTCCTTCAACTTCGATCGTAACTGGAACGCCTACGACAACTGGGAGCGGCAGGAGTGGGGCTTCATGCTCAAGGGCACGGTCTACTACTCCGTCGTCGAGACCGAGTCCCACTGGTTCGTCACCTACCTGACCTTCCATCCCCGGCGATGGGGCTTCTTCAACAATAGCGCCTGGAGCCAGGAGAACCAGCTCGAGGGTGCTCAGCTCGTGGTCGAGAAGAACGGTGAGCCTGTGGGAAGGCCTCTCCTGGTGGAGACCTTCGACGGCAGCGACTTCCGTCGCTATCAGGCCAGCGGTTCCGTCAGGTCTCTGGGTGGACAGTTCCACGATGCCGTCGCCTTCGAAGGAAGCCACCCCATCCTCAAGATCGCCAACAAGGGCCACAAGCTCCGGGCCTCCACGCCGAAGGAGACCATCGTCAACAAGGGCGAGGTCGTCTATCGCTACACCGGCAAGGCCGAGGAGCCCAAAAAGGGCCAGACCACAGCTGGCTACGCCCTGGTCCGTATCGTCGACAGCTTCTGGGCCCGCCGTGACAGAGTGGGCAAGGGCAAGACCTACGGCGCCTCCGTGGAGACCCCCTACGGCGTCGTCGGAGCTGCTCTCGGCGGAGACAACTACAAGGCCAACGCAGCCAGGATGCCCTGGACCTGGCGGGCCGATGACGCCGAGACGCTTCACGACAGCGACTGGCTCTTCGATCCGGCCTACGCCTTCAGCCAGCGGTACGAGGGCGACCGGGAGTTCAGCTCCGTCTACGTGAACCACCCCTACGCCTCCGAGCAGGGCTCCCCGGAAGTCCGGGCCCGGCAGAGCTCCAAGTTCCAGGCGCTCTACGCCTCGATGGACTGATAGTCCTTCCAGCGAACACCAAGGCGCTCCTCTTCAGGGGCGCCTCGTTTCACGTCCGGGACCTGCTCGCGGCCCATCGGGCCCGCCTGTGCTGCAGCTAGTGCCTGTTCGACAGGTTCACATGCCTCCCCGTTCAGCCCGAGCCTGTCGAGGGCCTCTGTCGAGGGCCTCTGCTGCTCCAACACTGGCCCTCGACAGGCTCGGGCCGAACGGATGGGGGTTTCCGGGCGGCAACTAGTGTGGTGGTCCGCTGTTTCCTTTACATATGATGCCTGTCCATAAAACCGTTCTCCCCACTATGGATGCCCGCATCCAGGACGACTGTATGGCCGAGTTTTCCCGATCCGTTCGTCCTGAGCCTGTCGAAGCTTGTGCTGAGCTACGCCGAAGGGGATGATTGGAGCGGGAGGCCATTTCGTCTGTGCCTGTCGAAGCATGTCCTGAGCTTGCCGAAGCATG
>JAJFLN010000412.1 GCA_021772705.1 Candidatus Cloacimonadota bacterium
CTGCCGTGAAAGTGAGCCTCGTCAGCGGCACGACGGAGGACCATGATGACTGCCGAAACTGCCTTCTGGAGGGAGGCCGTCCGGAGCCAGGCCTGATAGCCCTCCACGGCCTGGCTCGTGAAGAGGGCGACGATGGCCACGACGATCACCATCTCGATGAGGGTGAATCCCCGCTGGCGCAGGGGGCGGCCGGTGGCGGTGAGTAGAGGCATCACTTGATGTTGGACATTTCCACCAAGGGCATGAAGAGAGCGATGACGACGAATCCCATGACGCCGCCCATCACGACGATCATCGTGGGCTCCACCAGGCTGACCAGGGTCTCCAGAGCGCCCTCTGACTGCTGTTCGAAGTCCTCCGCCAGGCTCTCCAGGACTCGGCTGTGGCTTCCGGTCTCCTCACCGAGTCGAACCTGGCCGGACAGGATGTCGGGGAAGACGGGGGATACCTCGAGGCATCGTGAGAGTGGTTCGCCGCCTGTCACCTGTTCCACCACAACCTCGATCTCCTTCCTGAATACCCGGTTTGTGATGGCGTCACGAGTGATGGAGAGCGCTTTGGTGAGGACCACCCCTCCATCCAGCAGCAGAGACATGGTCCGGCAGAAGCGGGCCAGGTTGATGGTCTGGATCAGGCCCCCCACTACGGGAATCTTCAGCAGTATCCGGTCTTCCCGGTCTCGGGCGGCGGGAGTGTTTCCGAACTGATAGCGGACGAATAACAGCAGGGCTGCGATTCCGGCGAAGACGGTGAAGAGCTCGGGCCCATCGCGGCTCAACCGGATCAGGATACGAGTCGGGGCCGGCAAGACCATCTCAGACTTGGCAAAGAACGTGACCAAACTGGGTACGACGAAGGTGAAGATCACGCCCAGGGAGCCCAGGAGGGTGCCAATCATGAAAACCGGATAGACCAGGGATGAGACGATCTTCCTGTTCAGGCGGTCCTGGTTCTTCTCGAAGGTCGACAGCCTTTCGAAGGCCTTGGCCAGGAACCCTCCGGCCTCACCGGCCCTGACGGTGGAGATGAACAGGGCCGGGAAGATCTCCGTATGTTCGCCCAGGCTCTGCTCCAGGCTTCGGCCTTCCTTGACGTCCATGCGGATCGATTCCAGGGCCGATGCCATGGCCTGACTCTGGGCCGTTCCCTGCGTCATGTCCAGGGCACGATCCATGGGACAACCGGTCTCCATCAGACGGGACATCTGCTGAGCAAAGGCCGCTCTCTCGGCGGCTTTGACGCGGCCGCGCTTGAGCCTCTTTCTGGTGGTCGTGGCACCGCCAATGGGGCGGCTCGAGACAGCGACCAGGGTCTGCCCCTTCTCCTCCAGGATCTCCTGCAGCCGCCGTTCGCTCTCGCAGTCGAGCAACCCCGGCACCTTCCGGCCGTTGAGGTCTACTGCTTCATAGTAGAATCGACTCATGGTGGCCGCCTAGTCGCCCAGCACTCCTCCCATGACGCGTAGGACTTCCCTGACAGTCGTGTCCTGCGTCAAGACCTTCAAGAGACCGTCCTGCAGCAGAGTGTTCATGCCTTCGGATGCGGCTATGTTCTCCAGCTCCACATCCGGGGCGGACCGATTGACCGCTGCCCTGAGAGCGTCTGTCATGGGAAGGAACTCATGGGTCCCCAATCTGCCCTTGAAGCCCGTGAAACCGCACTTCTCACAGCCCTGCTCGTCCAGTATGGGCCGGCTGAGAGGGACGTTGTTCTGCTCGAAGAGGTCTCGTACGCTCTGGTCCACCCGGCCGGGAACGGAACAGGCCTTGCAGACCTTGCGGAGAAGACGCTGTGCCAGGATGCCCTGGATGGTGGCGCTCAAGTTGTAGGGAGCCAATCCCATATCGACGAGACGAGTCAGCGTGGAGGGCGCCGAATTGGTGTGGAGCGTGGCCAAGACCAGGTGACCTGTCAAGGCTGCCTTGACGGCGATCTCGCCGGTCTCCTGATCTCGAATCTCGCCTACCATGATGATGTCCGGATCACAGCGGAGGAAGGACCGCAGACCGGCGGCGAAGGTCATGCCGACCTTGGGGTTCACCGGCACCTGGACCACGCCCTCCAGGATGTACTCGATGGGGTCCTCGATGGTGAATATCTTGCGGTCCGGCTTGTTCAACTCGTTGAGCATCCCGTAGAGAGTGGTCGACTTGCCGCTTCCCGTGGGGCCCGTCACGAGGATGATCCCCTGGGCGGCGGAGAATGCGTCCCGGAAATTCCGGAGCAAGTCCGGCCGGAACCCGGCCCTGTCGAGATCGACCTTCACGTTTGCCCGGAAGAGAAGGCGCATGACCACGCCCTCACCGAAGTTGGTCGGGATCGTGGCGACACGAATGTCGATGTCAGCCCCGGCGGAGTCGTACCGAATCCTGCCGTCCTGAGGAATCCGCCGCTCGGCGATGTCCAGGCCGGCCACGAGCTTGATACGTGAGGTAATGGCCGAGTGCAGTTCGATGGAGTAATCCCTGGCGACCTTGAGCACCCCATCGACCCGGTAGCGGACCACTCCCTTCGCCTCGAAAGGCTCCACGTGGATGTCGCTGGCCTTCTGTGTAATGGCTTCCTGAATGATCAGGTCCACGAGCTGGACCACAGGCCCGCTCTCCTCGTTGTACCTCTCTACTGGCGAGGACGTCTCTTGCTGGTCCACCACGATCTTCCCGAGCTGTGAACCGAGCATCTGGCGCCCCGATTGCAGCTCCTCCTCACGGAGGTAGACCAGGTCGACGGGCACACCAAGCAGCAGGGAGAGCTGCTCCTTCTGGCTGGCAACCATGGGGTCCCGGGTCCCCACGATCACCTTCCGGGAGGAAGGCTTGAACAGCAGCACGGGCCGGCTCGCCATGAAGTTCCGCAGAGCCTCGGGGCGCTGGGGCAGAACGGGAGTTAGGACGTTGGCCGGCAGCATGTCCCGGCTGCTGAAGCCAATGCATCGGCAGAGCATGTCCTCCTGATCGTCGAACTCGATGTCCCACTCGTCCAGCTGGTGTGACAGATCTCCAGAGGCGGTCTTCAAGCGGTCCAGGATGACCGCCTCCCTGCCCCCTTCCGCCCACTTCCGGGCGGAGATGAAGCGGGCCATCTTGGTGAGCAGCTCCAGACTCATGCGTCCTGCCTCCAGTCGACGATCCGGAACCAGCCGCCGACGACATCCTTCTCCTCCATGTACTCCACGACGCACCGGACCCGGGCCATCGGTTCGCCCTTCAGGGTGCCGAAGCACTGAATCCGGAAGTAGGAGGTCACGTTGGTCAGGGCCTCCGTCGAGAAGGTGGTCCACTCAGGCTCGGAAGGTCCGAAGATCGCTGGCGGCGGCCTGCCGTCGGAGAGAGAGATGACGTCCGCCTTTCCCGGCCAGTCACCCAGATAGAGGTTCCGCACATGGGCCGGCGCTTCATAGGGGTCGAACTTGCCGTCACTGAAGGCCGTCACGACGTCGATGATTCCTCGATCAACAGCGAGACCACTTCCGAGCCTGACCTCGTTGGGTCCCGTGGCGGCCCTGTCGACTTCGTGGGGGTCCAGGACTCCGTTGTCGTTCCAGTCCTGCCCCATCAGGGCGGCCAGGGTGAAGCCGGGAATGAAGAGCAGCTCCAGGGCATGCCGGAAGACCTGGGCCTGCTCCACCCTGGGTCCTCCGCCGGAACCATCGGAGAGGACTCGCCTGGCCGTGACATGATCTTGAAATGCCTGGCGCATGGAGGAGTCTGGAATCAGCACGGCCGCGGCGGCAGTGGTCAGCTTGCTCAAGGGCATGCGGGCTTGCTCGGAGGTGGGTCCCAGGTTAGCCGTACCGGTCCTGTAAGGGAGACTGCCGACGAACCAGCCCAGGGGCTTCTGGTCCCGGAACTCCTCATAGAACCCCGGCTTCGGCTCTACCTGAAGGGCCAGAGCCGGCTGAGGGGCGAAGGACATCAGATAGGCGACGGTGTGGTGAACGCCGCCTCGGGCCGTCCACAGGGTGGCGGCTCGCTGAAACCGGGCGTAAGCGCCACGCTGGTTCTCCAGCGCCTCCCCCTGGGCAGCGAAGACAAGCATGGACGAGGCGATGAGCAGCCAGACCACGACCAGCAGCACGCTGCCGTCTCTTCTCTTGAAGGCATGAATCGACATGGGATCGGTCATTCCCTTAATGCGCCGCCAGACAGGTCGCAAGACCCGGTGGGCGCATCGAAAGGATTGGCCCAGCGGTCGCCGCTCTCGCTTCAGTCCCGGTCCTGGAACTCTAACGAATCTCGTTCAAGCTACCCCTAAGAGCCTCATAGGACTCGAAGGGCGGCGTCAGGCGCTTCAGGAACTTACCGTCCCGACCGTAGAGATAGACCGAGGGCATGAAGCCGACACCGAACAGGTCATGGATCGTGCCGTCGTTGTCCTCTCCGGAGTACTGCGGAAGAGCGCCTCCCCGAAGGGTGTACTGGGAGATCTCGGCGGGCAGGTTCTGCAACAGGGCTCCTGTCCGGACACGGCCCTTTCTCTCCTGGTCGTAGCGAAGCAACCAGTCCAGGACCTGGCGGTGGTCTTCTTGATCGACCATGCCGAAGTAGAGGGCCGCCCGCTTCTTGTGGAAGGTCTCGGCGCCCAGCTCGCCACCCTTGATGGTTGTGACACTGAAGGGGAGCATGGGGTCGCCTTGGGCAGGACCCGGCCGGGTCGATTCCACCCAGGCCCGGACCTTCTCCTGCTGCGACGCTGTGAAGGACAGGCCGGAGAACCCTTCGCCGGAAGCCACTTCATCCAGGTATTGAAGGCCGTGGAACACCCGGGCCAGGGGGGCCCCGTAGACCTGGATCGGATGACTCTCCAGCTTCTGCAACGCTGCGGGAAATCCAAGAAACGCCTTTCCCTCGAGCTGAACGGCCCGGATCGGCTCCACCCGGGTCAGGCGGCCCTTGTCGAGCTGAATGGCCAGATCAAAGATTGAAGTGTTGCCCGGGTAAACGCGCATGCGCATGAAGGTCCCCAGATCGCCGGCGTGCCGGCTCGAGACCTTGTATTTCTCGAACTCCGCTTCCTTGTCGAATCGCTGGATGTCGTAAACCGGTTCGATCTGGAGGAAGTTACCCACCCCGGGCTCGAACAGGCGATGAGCGACACGCTGAAGGGCGCCGTCGAAATTGAAGGTGTTGCTCGTCAACCTGGGCTTCCACGTCGCTCCAGAAGACTCCTGCCCCCGGGCGGCTGACACCGTCCATCCCAGGAGGAGAATGACCAGCAGGACCCGTCCCGGGGCGCCGGATATGAAGCGTCTTCTCAAGTGATCAACCTCTCTCAACTCTCGTCGTTGCTCAGATATCGATGTCAAAGTCCATTCGTGGAATGTTGACGCTGATGTCCAGGGGGCCCACACCGAAGCTCGCCGTGCCGTCGGCGCTGATGCTCGCCCGGAGGGACACCCGGACCGTGCCGAAGAGGATCTTCAGCCAGGCCTTGCCCACGCCCTTGATGTTGAAGTTTCCGCTGTAGGTGAACGTCAGGGTCTTGCTGATTCCGGCCCCGCTGCCTCCCACGGACCAGTGGGTGGTGAACCTCTTGTCCGAGAGGGTGATGTCCATCGTGGCGATGGTGTGGTTCACCACCTTGATGTCTCCCCGGATCTTGAGCTTCACCGCGGCATTGGTGTCGATACTGACGTTCGCCGAGATGCCCGTGCCCCCGGGGAGGACCACGAGGCGGCCGCTGAAGAACCCACCCTTCTTGGCGTGAATCCGGCCCTCGATGACCGACTTGCCGATGAGCATCCCCCTCGTGCCCCGCATGTAGAAGCCTTCCGTGGAGCTGATCTCGTAGTAGGTCCCGTCGACCACGCTTCCCAGGAGGGCGAACTCGGCGTTTCCGGTGAAGCGGAAGTAGCCGTTGAACTTGAACTCCCCTGAGATGCCCAGGGAGATCGTGAAGAGGGAGGCGTCGAAGTTCATCGACGCGTTGGCCATGAAGCCGCCGGGCTCGACGCGGCCCGTGGGGTACTTGAAGACGTCGCGTCTCAGCCCCGTCTCCTCGTCGAAGTAGAAGTCGGCCGTCCGGTCCTGGCCGGCGTAGAAGACGGAGCCCGTGATGCCGCCCTCCATGGAACGCTTCATGACCAGCAACGGCGGCTGCGCGGCCTGGACAGGCATCTCGGCCCGCATGCCCGTAGAGTCCGCCGTCACGTGGATTCTCTCGCCGCCGGCCTGCAGCGTGCCCGTCAGCTGGCCCGGCGCCATCTCGACAAAGGTGCCCTTCAGCCTGGGCGGTCCCCGGATCGAGACGGAGCGGTAGAGCACGTTGCTGCCCAAGGCCTCGTGAAGGTCGTAGACCATGGTGGCCGAGCTGGTCTGACCGTTCGACTGAGTCAGGTAGATGCCGTTCTCTGACGGATAGGGCGACTCGTCGTCATAGGCACCCTGGGTCTGCATTCGGGCGAAGATGGCGCCGTTGGTGACGTTGACCAGAGGGTAACCATCGGCCCGCTTCGTCAAGAGAATGCTCTTGGGCCGGATGATGGCCCGGACCTGCCGGATGTCGAGCTCCACCCTCAGGGAGCGGACCACCATGGGGTCCCCATTGACCGACAATCCGAGGCGTGAGAACTGCTGCAGGTCGGTCTGCATCAGCACGGATCGCTGCTTGTCGGCCCGGTCCAGCAGCTCCTGGACCTGGGGGCCGCCGTCGAAGACGATCAACTCCGGGACCTGCTGTTCGTCCTCTCCCATCTTCACCGAGAAGGGCTGGGCATAGATCTTGTCGCCCTCGATGCGGAAGTTCTCGATGTCCGTGGCGCCCTGCAGGCTGCCCAGCTCGCCCGTGGCCGGATCTCTGTCGGCGCCCAGATAGTAGGCCAGGTCCTCCAGCACGATCCGCATCTCGATGGATGCCTTCGTGTGGGGGCTCTGGAACACGATCCTGATGGTCCTGCCCTCGGTGGTGATGGAGGTGATCCGGGACTTCAGGGCCGGGTCGTTCAGGAACTTCGCCCAGAGCTTCAACCCCAGGGCATAGGGTGAAGTGTCGTACTCGAAGATCGTGCCCTGGAAGTCGTCCAGGGTCCTCAGGACCAGCCGGATGTCCGACAGCAGAGCCCCCTCGTAGACCGCCGTGTACTCCTTGCCCGGGCCGGTGAACTTGTAGGTGCCGTAGTCGGTGAAGTTGGCCCGCATGCCCTTCTTGCCGTCCAGATCATAGTCGGCGATCCAGCCCACGATCCGGCCGTCTTGGGGAGGGGCGACGAAGTCCGGATCCTCCAGGTTCTTGAGGACCGTGCGGGAGACCTCTCCCAGATCCTGCTTCGCGCCCCCTTCAGGAGTGAAGCTGCTGGTGACGATGGACCAGAGCTTGCGGTCCCTGACCACCATGGCCGAGGAGAGCGCCACCTCGCCGGAGGCGACGGATCGGGTCGTGACATAGCCGAGAGGCACGGACCCCCAGAAGAGCATCTGATTGGAGCCGGGCTTCTTGACCTGGACCCGGGCTGTGGCACCCATCACATCGAGCTGATACCGGCCATCGGGGGACTCCAGCTTCCGTCCCTTCTGCGTCATGTCTCCGGCCTCGTCGAACATGTGAATCAGATGGCGGCCGAAGGCCTTGTCCACGTTGATCGCTCCCCCGGGGGGGGACGCTTCGTCGGTCAGGTCCAGGGTCTGCTTGATGTAGGGTCTCAGGGAGATCCACTCATCATTGATGACACCGCTGTAGGTGGTTCCCGTGCTGGCTGTGAATGAGAAGTCCCGGTTCTTCACAGGCCTGGGATCCGACTTGACGGCGTCGGCCTGGACGATGAGGCCAATCTTCGGCAGACCGGACTGATTCGGATCGTCGAGCCAGCTGGCCACGCCGCAGAGCTCGTCGAAGAGGGGCAGTCCCTGGGCGGTGGCATCATTGGTGTAGACCGTCGGGGCCACCACGGCGTAGGAGGCGGCGGCAGCCAGGATGCCCGCCAGATCGAGGTTGAAGCCGCCGGCCCGCTTGGCCACCGGGATGATCTCCAACAACGAGGCTGGCTTCGTGAAGGCCCGGCCCACGATGGCCGCCGTCTTGAGGACCGTTACCAGCCCGTCGGCGATATCCTTGCCAGGGACGATGTCCGTGACGTAGTGCATGCCGTCCCAGAGCATGATCTCGATGACCCGCTGCCGGATGTCCGGGTCGTTGGGGAACCAGGTACGGGTGGGGAACTTGTCCTTCGGGATCGCCTTCCTCAGGATGATCGGCAGGGCCAGCTTCAGGTCCCCCACACCGGGTCCCCGGAAGAAGGCGTTGTCGCCCGTGAGCTTGCCAGCCATGAAGTCCCGGAAAGGCGTCCAGAGGAACCTGGAGAATCCCTTGCCCAGGTAGGAAACCAGCTTGATGGCGTCCGCCGCCGTCGCCTTCGGTCGAGGCAGGGAGAGGCTGGCCTGGGCGCCGAAACCGAGGAGTCGCAGGTTGGCGGAGAACTTGTCGAAGAAGGGGAATCCCACGGGAGGCAGGGACAGGGGGACGATGTAGACCAGATTGTCCAGATCGGCGCCGAGGCCGAAGAGATCGAAACCGACCACGAGACCGAGATCGATGGCGACGCCCATGAATCCCGGGAAGGCCTGTTCGTAGGCCAGCCGGCGGAAGTCGAGCTTGAAGAGGGGGTAGAGGTTAATCTTGAGGCTCGGATTGGCGGTGATATCGAACCTCATCGAGTCCTCTTCCTTGACGAATGTGATGATTAGAGTCGACCGGGTCGGCTTGATGAGAGAGAGGGTCATCTTCAGGCTCGCCGTGCCCGTCGTGTCGAGCTCGACGCCAGGGATCGCCAGTTCGCCCTTCGCTCCCAGGAGAGAGAAGGCGAGCTTCATCGCCGGAGTGAAGTTGGACCTGATGAAGACCCGATTCGCGCCACTCTCCTTCGAGGCGCCCACCTCGGCGTCGAACACGAATGGCGTATCACCGGAAACGCCCAGGATCGTGTTGACTGGCCTCAGGACCTTCAGGACGGCCTTGCCCGTGACCTCCGTTTCGCCCGTGGCATTTACCTTGACGATCGACAGACTTCTCAGCTGAACGGAGAAAGGGAAGTCAGCTCCCGCCGCGCCGAAGGTCAGCTCCGGCAGATCGCTGGTCACACTCAGAATCGTGTTGCCCCTGCTGTCCCGGCTGACGGTGCCGACCAGCTCCTTGCCGCCCAAGGGGCCGTAGACTTTCTCGTCCAGGGTGATGCCGATCACGGCGGTGACGGCGTTGGTCCGGGACTTTGAACCCTTCGACACCTTGGTCGAGGAGAACGAGACTCCCCTGGGGGTGACGGTCATGCCCCCGAACTCCGGCAGGCTGCTGGCGGAGCCGAAGGTCAGGTTCGTCAACTGGGCCTGGACGCTTCCGATGGCGTTGACCGACAGGGACAGGGTCCCGCTGAACTTCTGTTTGCCCACCTTTAGATCGGCCGTACCACCGCAGCGAATGGTGGTGATGTCGTTCTGCTTGTAGAGGGTGACGGAGAAACCGGTTACCTCGAACTTGCCATTGCCGACCTTGAACTTGACTCGGGCCGCTGGGTCCGGGGCAAAGGTCATGGTGTTGTTGGAGGTGTCGTAGGTCATCTCGGCCGAGTGGGTCGTTGCCCCGGCCTGGATGGCTGAACCGGCCCCGAAACCCCAGGGGCTGGCCTTCTTGAAGTGGAGGGAGTCGATGCTGAGCTTCAGGTCCTCCGTGATGACCAGCGCCAGGGGCGGGTCCATGGTCCCCAGGAACTGAAGCCTGGACCCGGCGCCGGTCAGGTTGGCCTTGATGGTCTTGGGGATCTGAAAGAGGGAGCCGATGTTCTGAACCGCCGACGGGACTTGGATGGAGCCGGCGCCGGAGTAGATCCAGGCTGGCTTGTCGTAGCCCAGGGAGAGGGTGTCCAGCAGGATCTGGCCGCCGCCAGGAATCGGTACCGGCGGGATGACGCCGATGACGGTCAGGGTCAGGGTCGTCGGCTTCGGAGAGCCGGAGAACCGGGCGATCGCCTCCGCCTGCTTGCCTTCCATCCAGTCGGCCTTGAACTGGCAGGCCAGCAGCATGTCCCAGGCGACCTTCTTCCAGCCGTTGCTGAAGTCCAGGCTGCCCGTCATTCCCGTGGCCTGGATGGGGCATGCTTCCGGTGCCCTGGAGTCCTTGCAGAAGAGGCGCCCGGGCAACCCCAGTTCGAAGGCACCGGCCCGGGTCCCGAAGTTCAGATCCAGGCCGACCTTGAAGCTCGCCTCCGACAGGGGTCCCATCTGGGAGCCGAAGCTGCAGAGCCCTCCCAGGATGATGCCTTCATACCACTTGCGCCCCTGCTCCAGGGCGATGTCCAGGTAGGCATCCTCGAGGGTGAAGTCGCCGAGGATGACGTTGGCTGCCTCGGCTCCGAACCGCCACTCTCCCTGGTCGGTATCGATGGAGCCCATCAAGCTCGCCCACTGACCGCTGCCGGTGGGACGGATTCCCATGGCAACCGACAGAAGGCGCGTCCCGCTGGTGACCCAGAGACCTCGGATGCTCTCCATCCTGAACTCGTCGTTCCCGATGTTCTGGAACAGGAGCTCCACTTCCGTATCCCAATCCGACTTGCCCGTCGACCTCTGATGGACCGAGGGGCCGGAGAAAAGCTGCCTGAAGAAGTTGGGGACCCTGGTGTTCGATGATGGGGGCTCGCCGGTTGCCGGCGCCGTTGTCCTGGAGGTCGTTCGGAGGGCCAGCAGGAATCCCCGGGCCACGCTGGTGGTCCCCATGGTTTCCGTGGCGGAGGAGCCCTCTCCTGCAGCGGTGCCGGCGAAGAGGGCGCCGCTGACGGTCTTGCTCCGGCTGACGATCCCGTCCTCTTCCTCTGCCTCCAGGTCGACAGAGAAGTTCGACAGGTCGAGGGAGAAGTCCGTGTTGTCCTCACCCACATCGAAGTAGGGGATCGCGTCGATCTTGCTCTTGAAGGAGAGCAGGTCCGATGCCCGGAACACGCTCCGGTTCGTCGTGGTGTCCGCTGTCCGGGACTGGGAGAAAGTCCACTGGCCTCGTGCCACCTGATCCGATGACCACCCCCAGCTCTCGGGAAGGGAGTTGCTCCCGGAGAGGACCAGGCTGCGGTGCTCCTCCGGCCGGTCCTCCTGCCACTTCCGGCTGTAGTTC
>JAJFLN010000413.1 GCA_021772705.1 Candidatus Cloacimonadota bacterium
GGGAGATCACTACTTCCCACTCCTCGATGGCCCGTTCTCTGTGTCCCAGCTTGTAGAAGGAGTTCGCCAGATAGTAGTGCTGGTGCTCATTCTCATAGGCCAAGGCGATGGCTCTTTGGTAGGTGCTGATCGCCTCTTCGAGCTTCCCGTTGCTGTAGTACATGAAGGCGAGCCAGTCCAGGATGTCTCCGTTCTCCGGATCTTCCTCCAACTGGGCCTCGAGCTCTTCGATGCCTTCACCCGTTCCGGCCTGATACTGGGTCACCATGCTCGGATCGACCTCGGCCGGTTCGTCCGGGTCTCCTGGGTCCGCCGGAGCCGGTTTCGAGCTTGCCAGGGCGGCTGGCTCCATCGGAGGAGGCGCCGTCGCCTCTGGATTTGCCAGGCTCGCCGCAGCTGCCACGGCCTCGGGGCTGTCGCCGACGAGAGGCTTCGTGTGTCCCGTGGACTTCGTGATTTCTGAGTTGTCTACCTCGGTGGGCGACTCGGCGGAGCCTGCGTTGGCCTCCTGGGTCTTGATCTGCTTCTTCAGGCCCAGGATCTTGACCGAGGTGCCAACAAGGGCCACCAGCAACAGGCATCCGACACCGGCTACGGCAAGATTGACCGTGTTGCCGAGGAGGCCTACCAGTTCCAGCATCGCATCCTCCGGCGTCTGCCTAGGTCCAGCCCAGCAGCCGTTTCCAGAACGGCCTGATTGGACGAATGTGGACCAGGATCACTGTAATGTTATCGGGGCCCCCGCCTTCATTTGCGCTGGCGATGAGCTGTTCGCAGGCTGTGGGCGCGTCGGGTGCCGTCACGGATATCTGCTTGATCTCGGCGTCACTCAGGACGCCGTGTAGCCCGTCGGAACAGACCAGCACCCTATCGTTGGCCTCCAGGGGGCAGGAGTTGAAATCGGCCTCCACCGTTTCCTTCGTGCCCAGCGCCCGGGTGATGATGTTCCTCGCCGGGTGATTGGCCGCCTCTTCCTCCGTCAGGATTCCCTGCCGGATCTGTTCGGCTACCAGGGAGTGGTCGTCGGTGAGCTGGGAAATCTCTCCCTCCCGGATAAGGTAAGCCCGGGAGTCGCCTATCTGGCCGAGACTGAGGGTGGTCTTGTCCAGAACTGCCACGGTGAGGGTCGTTCCCATGCCCTTCAGGGTCGGCGAGGTTTGAGCCTGGCTGAAGATGCGAGTGTTCGCCTCTTCAATGCACTGAAGGAGACCGGACTTCACGTCTTCACCCGAGCCGTTGGTGTAGTACTGCCTCAGGGTCTCGACGGCGATCCGGCTGGCCGTCTCTCCCGCGGCGTGGCCGCCCATGCCATCAGCGACGGCAAAGAGCATTCCACGGGTCTGGCAGTCACAGCCATCTGGGTCGAAGACATAGTAGTTGTCTTCGTTGTGTTCCCGGCGGAGACCCACGTTGGTCAAGAAACCGATCTCGACGTTGTCGACGATCTGCCCGTTTTCGAGCTGTTTGACGTTGACCTTGCCCATCCGGGTCGAGTCACCAACGCCCTGGCGGCATCGGAACGGAGCGATGCCGCCTGTACATGACTGCCAGTTTTCGTCTTGGGATCAGCACCTTGTGGAGTCTTGGAGAAGGGCTCGCTGCGGATAAACCGTACAGTGGGCAAACAGGCCAAATCCCGCTTCTGAAGCCACTCCCCAAGCGGTCGAATTATAGGCAGTCGAATTTGGGCTTGTCAAGAAATCGCCCATGACCTGACAGCTCTCCAAACCCTTTGACTTTCATGGCGGCTGCAGCTATAATCCGCGACCGGTTCGAGGCTCGAAACGCTCGATGATCAAGTGGAGGTAAAGTCGGCTGGAACGCGCCCTCTCTGGATTACTCCTCGCCGGCTTTGTCCTGCTCCCAGGGGTTTTCCTGTATACATTCTTCAACGGAGTCAGGGGCTGCAGTCAGCAACTGGCCGATGCAAAGTTCTTCGAGCCTCTCTCGGAATCGGTCTCGGCTCACATCGTCACTCTCCTGGCCGTCCTCCTCATACTGAACGCATGCGGCGGAATCACGAGACCGGGAGTTTGAATTCCTCATGCAAGCACAGACAAATACGCCCCATTCGGCTCCCTCGTTTCCGTTGGGAAACCCGTTCACCCCGACCCTTCGGCGAGCTCAGGAGAGGGGCCTCTGCCGTTCCAACGCTGGCCCTCGACAGGCTCGGGCCGAACGGATTGGCACTGGCCCTCGACAGACTCGGGCCGAACGGATTGGCGCTGGCCCTCGACAGGCTCGGGCCGAACGGATTGGCGCTGGCCCTCGACAGACTCGGGCCGAACGGATTGGCGCTGGCCCTCGACAGATGGCTCGGGCCGAACGGGTTGGCGCTGGCCCTCGACAGGCTCGGGCCGAACGGATTGGGAGTCTCGGGACGGAGACTCCTGCGGGGGACTCGATGAGGAGTCGTGTCGGCCTTCGGGACTATCGTGAGCCCCGGGAAAAGCCCCGCAAGCGACTCTTCGTGGGCCTGCGCCGGCAGCGGCCCCTACCTCAGCAGGAGCGGAAGAATGCTCCCAGGGTTCTGGATCGGCG
>JAJFLN010000414.1 GCA_021772705.1 Candidatus Cloacimonadota bacterium
CCGTCCTCAAGCGCAGGGTATTGCTCATAGACATCCTGGCGGAACTGGTCGTTGGATGCCATCAACGTAGACAACCTCCGACCGAGGTTCGAGTGATCGAGCCCGACCCTTCGTTTAGCGAAGGACGCATTGCAGATGATATCAAGCAGGAATCGTGCAGCGGAGAGCGTTTTGCGATTTATCAGCGCCTCCAGCCAGTCATATTCGCTCAGAAAGCGCTCGTCGCGTTTTGCAAGTTCGCTGAGTGTGCTTTCTGCCTCGGCTGACGGTGCATAAGCCAAAGCAGAAAGTAACGAACGGAGCTTCCACGGCTCTGCCCGGAAGCCGTCCGCCCGGTCAAGAACTTCCAGCACGGCCGCAGGCTGTTTCGTGAAAGGCAAGAGCCTTAGCCAATGCTCCAAACGCCATCCGTTCTGCTCTTGTATCATCCACGGTTTCGAGTTCGCTTCTTCCAGAAGCTCGTCGATACCGCGAAGTACGATTCCGGAAGAAATCTCTCCCCCCGAAAGCACAAGAACTGTGAGGAAGTCTTGTTTTCTGGCGGCCGGCACCGGCAATCTCAGAAGAGCATTGATCGTCTCTAACTTGCCAGCATACGGCATGCTAAAGGCAACAGTGGCGAGCTTTAACGCATGCATGAAGTTGCTTTCGCCAGAGCCCGGCTTGATAAGGTCGTCGATCGCAGAAACGATGTCATCGACGAATGGATGTGTCTCTTCAACGGTTCCTGATTGGCGTTTTCTGTACGCTTCAGGAACAACAGAAAAGTCTGGCCATGACCTCAACAAACCGGTTTCATCCTGCGGGGGCCGCGTCTCTCGCCAGACCTCTTTGAGAACATGAGCTGCGTCGAAGCCGAACCCCGAGTCTTGCAGGTAGGATTTCATCTCATCGATAGTCTGCTGGTCGCCGATGGCCGCAAACGCGCGCCTGTACTGAAGCGTCCAGTATGTATGGGCATCATTCTGGATTTGACGCCCTTGTTTTCGTGCTTCCAGCCACTCCTCCTGGGCACGTTTTTGACGAGCTAGGTCTTCAGAGAGAAGCTCTTGCAATTCAGGCACAAGCTCAGGCGATTCCAGTCGTTCGGCAGCTTGCGCGATCTCTGCAAACTGCATCCGCGTCGCCTCGGGAGAGGCGAGCAGGGTTTTGGCCCAGCGCTGGACAGCGGCCGTGATCCGTTCGTGGGTCTCGGGAGCAAGCCTGAGGTGCTCGCGCTGGGGCCCACCGCCATGCCGGGAGATAAGGTAAGCGAGTATATAGATTTCGTCCGGGTTTTCGGTATTCGCCCGCTCAAGCACAGCCTGCGTAAACGGGTCGGCTTTAGTGTCTGAAACCAAATCACCCACCCTGTAGTATTCGTCGCGGAGTGTTTTGTCGTAGCGATCTTTGTTTGCCCTGACGCTGGCATACACCTCAAGCACTTGGTCGATGAGGTTACCGACGATCTTCGGGCCCGCAACGCTCACGGCGGTCGCTGCGGCCTTTCCATCTCCCGCGTGTATCAGAACGCAATCGGCCAGTGGACCGTCGGCGATAACCACATCAGATTCGCGAAGCATTTCGTCAGCGCCGAAGGGCAACTGCTTGCCCTGCTCAAGCAGCGCCAAAAGCCCGGCGACGACCTCTTCCGGATAGAATTCATAAGCGCGATGGATCACCCATTTGTTATCGTGCTCCCTGTCTGAAAAATCGATCCTTTCAACGAGCTGGCGGACTTTCTTTTCAGCGTCCGGATCATGGACGTTCGTACCCAGTATCGTGTTTAGGATTCTAACCGGGTCGGTTTCTTCAACGAAAAGCTTGTCAGCTTCCTCCCGAATTCTCGCGGCCAATTCTGGATCGGCAAATTCTCGAGAGTGCCAATTTCGGGCGAGCGACCGCCAAACCTCGTCCGGGGATGATTCGAGAATCTCTTTGGCGAACCGCTCGGCGTGCCGGAAGACCAGCGATTCGATTGTGGCTTTTTTTACCCTCGGACTTGCATCTGTCTTGGCCAGAGATGTGGCTAGTTCTATGCCATCCATGCCGCCATTGCTGGCGATCTCTGAAATGATGTGTGCCCTTGACTCCTCAGGAAGGGCTGCAATCCGTTTCTCCGCATCCGGTCCGAGCACGCCGGACCTGAACCTCCGTCCTGCCCTAAGCACGCGTAGATGGACCTGGTTGTCTGCATCTGAAACCAGAGGCCATACGAGTCCAGAAAACTCCGCACGGCCCGTGTCGATCATGAATTTGACCGCGCGATCCACTCGTCCGGGCTGATGCCACGTCCGGACAAAGGAGACAACGTCGTCCCTGATCTGATCCCACACGTCATCGGATGAGCGGTGGATCATCTGGGCCGAGAGCAAGGGGTCGATCCCCAGCGTATCGAGAATGGCGAGTGCAACGGCCTTTATGCCATCTTCGTCTGCGCGTGATAGGCGGTCGCACGCGAATAGGATTGCTTCTTCCCAAACGGGAATATCAAGAATGCGTTCTCGGAGCATCCCGCTCGCATCATGGTCGCCCATTGCGGTGGACAGCATTAGTTGCTGGACGCGGAACGAAGCGAACCATTCCTGGAATTGCTGGTGCTGGAACGAGACACCAGCGCCTTCTATGCCAGATCGAACGAGCATATGCGCATCAACGAGCACATCAAGTACGTTCATGGGCGGAGGCAATTGGGCGATCTGCTTCTCGGCCTTCAACCGCTCCTGCACCGTGTTCACCGAGGCACGTGCTCGCGCTTCGGAAAGCGCCACAGTCTCGTGCTCGGTGGCCGCGACGGCGATCTCTTCCAGAAACTCTCTATGAAACCCTTGCAGTGCCTCGCGCAGGGTGGCCAGCTTGTCCCGGTCTCGTTCCAGTTCCGAGACAAAGGTTTGGAGCAC
>JAJFLN010000415.1 GCA_021772705.1 Candidatus Cloacimonadota bacterium
ACAAAATCCGTCTTATCTCAAAGGAATCGCCCCTAAATCCCCATGATCGCCTTCGCTATCTCCAGATAGAAAACGATCCCCACCACATCCACCAGGGACGCGATGAATGGCGCCGAGGTCACGGCCGGATCCATCTTCACCGCCGCGATCATCATGGGCAGCATCGAGCCGGCGATGGTCCCCAGGATGACGACGGCGATCAAGGAGATCGTTACCGTGACTTGAACCGGCAACGCCATTCCCCAGAGGAATGTGCTCAGGAAACCGCAGACTCCCAGGAACAGACCGAGGACTAGTCCCATCTTGATCTCCCGGTAGAACACCCGGAGGAAGTCCTTCAACTCGATCTCGTGAACCGCCATGGACCGGATGATCAGGGTCGCCGACTGGGAGCCCGAGTTGCCTCCCGAGCTGATGATCAACGGGAGGAAGAACATCAAGACCACGGCCCGTTCCAGCTGGGCCTCGTAGTGCTTGAGCGCGGCGCTGGTCAGGAACACTCCGAAGAAGAGCACCAGCAGCCAGGACGCCCTCTTTCTCACCATCAGCCAGAACTCTGCCTTGATGTAGGGCTCCTCGAAGGGCTCCACGGCGCCCATCCGATGAGCGTCCTCCGTTCCTTCTTCCACCAGGACATCCAGGATGTCGTCCACCGTCACGATCCCGACCAGCCGCCCGGAATCAGGCTCCAGGACTGGTATCGCCAGCAGGTCGTACTTGCTGATGACCCGGGCAACCTCCTCCTGGTCGATGAGAGGCGAGACGGAGAGGATTGACTGGTCCATCACGGCGCCGACGATGGAATTCGGGTTCTCGGCCAACATGTCCTTCAGGGAGAGCACGCCCGTGAGCTGCCCCGCCCCGTTGGTCACGTAGCCGGCGTAGATCACTTCGGCGCCTTCCCGCGCGGCCCCTCGAATCCGCTCGATCGCCTGCCCCACCGTCAGGTCCACGTTGAGGGTCACATACTGGGTGGTCATCAGGCCACCAGCGGAGGTCTCGGGATACTCCAGAAGCTGGCGAGCTTCCTCCCGCTCAACCACCTCCATCTCATCGAGGATGGCCTCCGCCTCGTGAGGCTCGAGATCACTGAGGAGGTCGGCCCGATCATCGGGCTCCATCTCCTCTAGGATGTCGGCTGCTTGATCAGGAGGAAGCTCACTGACCAGATCGCTCCGGGCCTCGTCACTCAGGTATTCCGCCAGGTCCGCCGACAGCGCCGGGGGCAGGGCGGCCAGGAGCTGCTGAACCGTGCTCCTCGGGAGTTTGTGAGTCAGCTCCGCCAGATCGGCAGCGTGGATCTCCTCGAGAACATCGGCCAGGTCCTCCGGCGCCGAGTCCAGCAACTCCTCGATCTCCGGAAGCAGGAGCCGGGTAACCGAGTAGGGTCCCATGGGCTCCGGCCTGGCGGCGACGAACTTGTCAGATGAGGGGCTCAAAGCATCTCAGCCCGGCTCTTCTCGATATGAACCAGCGACCGCCTGGAGTCCTTCGCCTCATTGGTCGTCGGATCCAGTGCGATGACGCGGTTGTAGGACTTGATTGCCTCATCGTAGTTGTTCAGAATCCGGTGAATCGTGGCGATCTTGAAGTGCGCCACCGCCATGTTCGGATCCAGATACACAGCCTTCTGGTACTCGTTCAAGGCGTCAGTCTTGAGGTTCCGATCGTAGTTCTCATTGTAGGCTTCGCCAAGCTCGAAGTAGGCTCTGGCGTTGTGCTGGTTCTTCTCCAGCGCCTGCTTGCAGACCGTGATCGCCTCCTCGTACATGTGCTTGCCGGCGATCGACTCTTTATTGTACACCCGCTTCAGACCCCAGTGTCCCCAGGGAGTTTCGCTGTCCATGGACAGGAGCTGCTTGAATTCGAAGGTAGCGGATCCAATCTCCTCCTCCGACAGAGAGAAGCTCGACGTCAGGGCCAGATAGGCATAGCCGAGGTCGAAGTGGACCATGGCATCCTTCGCGTTCTCCCGAGCTCGCTCCTCGAACTCCTCCCGCAGCTCGGCGAAACGATCCTCCATCCGCTCGTCCTTGTCGTACATCGACTTGTAGGTCTCGATGAGGCGAATCCGGTAGCTGCCGTCCTCCGGGTCCAGCTCGATGAGCTTCTTCAACTGCTCCACGGCTGATGTGTAGTCCGCCGCCTTCAGGTGGACCTCCACGAGCCGGTTCCGGGCCAGGAGGTTGTCGGGCTCCACCTGCAACACGTGGTTGCAGTACTGCTCGACGGACTGCGGCTGGTTCAGGAACATGGAAACCTGGGCGAGCAGGTTGCCGGCCAGCACGTTCGCTGGGTCCGCCTGCAATGCCACGTTGAAGAACTCCGCTGCCTTGCCCAGGTTCTCCTCTTCGCCCATCTGGGGGTCCAGCTTCAACATGTGGAAGTAACCCGCCGACAGCTGAGCCTGGATGTTCGAGGGGTCTCGCTGGGCCGCCTTCTGATATCGTACCGCGACCTGCTGCTGCGTTTCGTTGTCCGCCACGGTTCCGCCATCGATGGCGAACAGCTCCTGGTACTGGGCGATGAGGGTGAAGTGCAGATCCGGGTTGTCGGGATAGAACTGGGTGGCAACCTTCAATACCGGTATGGCGTGCTGGGCCTCGAACTTCCTGGCGTACAGCCGGCCGAGCCGCAGGGAGAGATCGGGGTGCTCCGTCTGTTCCGGATTCATGGACCAGACCTGCTCGTACTGGAAGATGGCTTCCTCGTTGTTCCACTTCCTCTCCGACAGACGACCCAGTTGGTAACGGGCTCCCATGTTCTGCGGGTCCAGACCGCAGACCTCCGAGTAGCACTGGTAGGCCTCGTCGATCTTCCCGGCCTCCTCCAGTGCCACGGCCTTGCCGATCAGATCCGAAACGTTGGATGAGACCTCGTCTTCCTTCTGCTGCTGGAAGTAGTGCTTCACGTGTTCGTTCGTCGGATCCAGCTTGAAGACCTTCTCGTAGAGGAGCTTAGTCTTCTCCAAGTCCCCGGCGAGCTCGTGCACGTGTCCGATCTGGAAGTAAGGGTCGACCTCCTCGGGCTCCACCTTTGAGGCCGCCTCGAAGGCTTCGATCGCCTCCGGGTTTCTGCCGGCACCGACGAATGCGAGGCCCAGGTGGAAGAACCCGGGATAGAACTCGTGATCCGCTGTCGTCAAGGCCTGGAGTACCTCTATGGCGTCGTCCCAGCGCTCCAGGTCCATGTCCACTCGACCCAGCTCGAGCAGAGTCTGGATGTGCTCCGGCGCCACAGCCCGAGCCCGGACGAAGTAGTCTCGAGCTTGCTCCAGGTCCTTCTGATCCTTGTAGATGTGTCCCAGATAGTAGAGCGCCAGGGAGTGTGACGGGTCCCGCTCCAGCACGTGCTCGAAGCCCGTGATGGCGTTCTTCATCAGTCCACGCTCCATGAACGTACGGGCTTCCTCGAGCTGCTCTGCCGTGTCCACCGAGCTCTTCTCGGACTCCGCTTCCTCCAGGCGAATCTTGAAGGACAGGTTCGATGGCTCCAGCTCGTAGGCCTTCCGCAGACTCTGCAGCGCCTCGTCGAGTTCGCCCACGGAGTGATGAACATCTCCCAGGTGGAAGTAGGCGCTGGCCTCCTCCGGGTCGACGGCGATGGCGTTGTTCAGCGACTTCACTCCATCGGCGAACATCTTCTCGTCCTCGTAGGACCGGCCCATCTGCACGTACATTCGACCCAGCTCGCTCAGGGCCTTGGCGTTCTCGGGCTCCAGCTTCACGGCGTTGCGCAGATCGTTGATCGCCAGGTCGATGTGATCCGCGGCCTCGTGGGCCCGGGCCACGGCCATCATCAGAGCAACGGACTTCGGATGCTCCGTCAGCTGTTCTCTCAGCATCTGGAGCGCATCCTCCGTCTCACCTGTCGCGATGGCCAGGTCCGCCAGCTCGATCACGGGCCGCACATCGTGGCGATCGGACTCACGAGCTCGCTCCAGCACAGACCGGGCCGCGTCCCCGTCTTCCCGGTGGAAGTGGGCCCGGCCGAGGGCCAGAAGGACCTCCAGGTTCGAAGGGTCATGCCGCAGCACCGATTCCAGGATCTCGACGCACTGATCGAACATCTCCCGGGCCATGTACACGTGGGCCAGCCGGAGCGTGACCTCCACGTTCTCCGGGTTTCGGCGGAGCAACACCTGGTACTGCTCGAGAGCCTCTTCGGGTCGATTCAGACGGAAATAGATCTCTCCCAGCCGCTGATACAGGTCCAGGTTATCCGGCTCCAGATCGAGGGACTTCTTGAAGGAATCGATCGCCTGCTCCGGCTCCCCTGTGGCCACCATGATCTCTCCCAGGCTGCTGAAGAGCTCCGTCTCCTCCACGCCTAGATCCCGGGCCTTCTTGAGTGCCTCGCCGGCCCGTCCGTACTCCTTCTGGCCGAAGAACAACCGGCCCAGTTCGAAGTGCGTCTCACCGTGATCCGGGTTTCCCGACAGCACCTGCTCGAAGGTCAGGATCGCCTTGCTGTCCAGTCCCTGCTTGGAGAAGATTCGCCCCTGGGCCAGCAGCAGCTTCTCGTTGTCAGGCTCGGCTTCCAGCAGCGCCCCGTACAGCTCGCTGGCCTTCATCAGGAGGCCCTTCTTCTCGAAGAGCTCCGCCATCTCCAGGCGCAGGGTGTCGTCGTCCGGCGCCAGCTGCATCAGCTTGTCCGCCAGGGGCCCTGCTTTGTCCGTCTGGCCGGTCCGGTTGTAGAACAGCAACAGCCGCTTCAGGGTCTCCGTTTCTCCAGGGCTCAGCCGGTAGGCCGCCTCGTAGTGTTTCTGAGTCCGGCCGTCCATCTCCAGCTCTTCGTACAGACCGCCCACCTTCAAGTGGAGCGACGTGTCGGAGTCGTCCATCTCCAGCAGCTGTTCGAAGTGGGTCAGGGCCTTCTTCGGCTCGTTCAACTCCAGGGCGATGTCGGCGGCCAGCTCCAGGGCCTTCCGGTCCTCAGGCTCCAGGCCCAGCAGCTTCCGCACCGCCTCCGACGCATCGTCGAGCTTCCCTTCGGAGTAGCTCAATCGCGCCAGGGAGAGGAAGGAACCGGAATCGGACGGGCTCAGGCGGACCACGTTCTTCAACGCATCCAGCTGCTTCGTCACATCGTTCTTGCCTCGGTGAATCGAGAGGATCGCCTTCCAGACATCCAGCCGATTCGGATTGATGCCCGTGGCCCGGGTCAGCAACTCCAGGGCACGATCGTGGTTGCCCTTTTCGTGGAAGATTCGACCCAGGATCTCCACGGCTTCGTGGCAATCGGGGTTCTTCTGAAGGACTGCCTCCAGCTTCTCCTGGGCACGATCCGTGACGCCCTTCTTGTAGTGATCCAGTCCGAGGGCCAGCTGAACCTGGTAGTTGTCCGGGTCGATCTCCTCGGCCTTCTTGAACTCGGCGATGGCCTCGAACTCCATTTCCAGGGCCTGGAATGTCATTCCAAGATGAACCCGGGCCTCGATGTTGTTCGGATAGAACTCCAGGATCTTGCCGAAGACCTGACGGGCCTGGGTGTGCTGATCCAGGTCCGTGTAAGTCCGGCCCAGAAGCAGGAAGTTGTCGATGTTGCGGGGATTCAGCGACACGGCCGATTGGAACTGCTCGATCGCACCGTCGGGCATGCCGTTGGAGAGGTAGAGCCTGCCCAGCTTGACGTGGAGATCCACGTCCTTGGGCTCGAGCTGCAGGATCTTGTGGTAGGTCTCGATCGCCTCCTGTCCCCGTCCGGCATCGAGCTGTGCCTGTGCCAGCTCTTCCAAGATCTCGGGGCTCGCCGGCTCCATCTCCACCGCTTGCCGCAGGACTTCGATGGCGTCATCGAATCGGCCCATCTCCCGCTTGACCTGACCGATCAGGCGAAGGGCCTCCAGCTTGAAGCGGCTCTGATCGAGCAGCTGCTCCAGGTTCTCCAGGGCCTTGTCGAACTCCCGCTCCAGGATGTGACTCCGGGACAGCCAGAGAAGGATCTCAGACTCCTCGGGCCTGACCTTTCGGGCCTGGTCCAGCACGTCGACGGCCTCGAAGCCCTTGTCGAGGTAGAAGAACGCCTTGCCCTGCTCGAACAGGGACTCGTAGTCCGACGGGTTCAGATCCAGGGCCCGCTCGAACTCACCCAGCGCCTTCGAGTACTCCTTGCGACGCATCGCGTCAAGGCCGAGCTTGTAGTAGATCTCGGCGTTGGAACCCTCCAGGTCCTTGGCGCGCTGGTACTCCCGGGTCGCATCCTCCACGTAGTTCTTCGCCTCGTAGAGCTTGGCCAGGTGGAAGTGGGCGATCGGGTTTTCCGGGTCGACGGCCACGGCCCGCTGGTAGATTCGCAGCGCCTGGTCCGTGCTCTTCCGATCCACCAGCAGCTGGCCCAGGTCGAAGTAGACCTCCCGGTGACTCGGGTCGAGCTGCAGGACCTTCTTGAATGCCTCGATGGCTTCCTCGTCCTGCTCCAGCTCCATGTAGGCCTTGCCCAGCTCATAGTGGGCCCGGGTGTTGGACGGGAAGGTCTGGATCGCCTTCTTGTACATCTTCACCAGGGGAGGGAAGGTCTCCTTCGCCTTGTAGATTTCGCCCAGGCTGTACATGGCGTCGACGAAGTCCGTGTTCAGCTGCAGCGCTCGCTCGTAGGCTGTCTGCGCCTTGTCGTACTCTTCCTGGTTCTTCCGGGCCTCGCCAAGCTCGAAGAAGAAGAGGGCGTTGGAGGGCGATCGCCGGATAGCCGCCTCGTAGAGCTCGGCCATCGACGTCCAGTCCAGCTTGTCCCGGTACTTGTTGCCCAGACGGTAGACCACCTTCTGGTTGTCGGGATGCAACTCCAGGGCCCGCTCGTAGTGCTCGATGGCCTTCTTGAACTCCTTCTTCCGATCGTAGGCCTCGCCCAGGAGGTAGTGCGTCACATCGTCGGCGGGATCCAGACGCAGAGCGGACTCGAACAGTTCCACGGCGTCGTCCAGCTGGCGCCTCTCCATGTACATCTCGCCCAGGGCACGGTAGGACAGGGTGAAGCCCAGGTCCTGCTCCATGGCTCTGGAGAAGCACTCGATCGCCTTCTGCCCATCCCCGGACTTGCGGTAGACAGCTCCCAGCTCGTAATGAGCTCGAGAGTGATCCGGGGCGATGGAGACGGCGGCGTCGAACTCCCGGATCGCCTCCTTGTATCCGTTCTGCCGCCCGTAGGCCAGGCCCAGCTCATACCGTACGTCAGCGTCGTCGGGGCACGCCGCCGCGGCCTTCTCCAGGCTCGCCACGGAGGCCGCCAGGTCGCCGACCTCGGCGTGAACCCGCCCCAGCTCGAAGTGGGCTCGCTTGTGAGACGTATCGAGGACGATCACCTGCTCCAGCTCCGACACGGCCTCCTGGAACTGTCCCTGACTCACCAGGGCCCGAGCCAACTCGAAGCGGTAATCCGGCTCATCGGGATCAAAGGTCGAGGCCTTGCGAAAGCAATCCGTCGCCTGTCCCAGGCGGCCCTTCTGCACCAGGGCTAGACCCAGCTCGAAGTGGCATCGAGGGTTCGCCGCGTCCATCTCGCAGGCCTGTTCCAGCGCCTCCAGGGCGTCATCGATCTCTCCCAGCCGCCGCTGTACCAGACCCAGGGACAGGTGAAGGTCAGCCCGGCTGGGGGCGATCTTCAATGCCTCGCGGTACTCGTCCTCCGCCTCATTCAGACGGTAGAGGTGCTCGTAGGAGCTGCCCAGCTTGATGCGCAGCTCGATGCCCGCCTCACCCAGCTCGGCCCCCTTCGAGAATGCCTCCGCTGCCTCTTCATGCCGCTCGGCGCGGTAGCAGATTTCGCCCAGGGATAGCCAGGCGTCCCGGTGCTCCGGGTCCAGTCGAACCGCTTCCTGAAGCGCCTCCTCCGCCTTCTCGGGTTCCTGAAGCTCCCGATAGGTCTCGCCCAGCTCGTACCGGACCTGAGGATCGTCGGGACTGGCCTCCACGGCCCGGAACAGGTGGCCGTTGGCCGTGGTGAAGTCAGCCCGATCGACGGCAATCCTCCCCAGGGCCACCAGGGCCTCGGGATGACGGAACTCCCTGTCCAGAACGGACGAGAAGGCCTCCTCCGCCTCGCGGGTGTTGCCAAGCCTCAAGTGGAGCCGGGCCGACGACAGCAGGTACTCGGACCGGGCGTCCAGCTCCGCGGCCTTGCCGTACTTCTCGAATGCCGCTTCGTGGTCGTTCTGCTCCTCCAGGATCGAGCCCAGGCGGTGGAAGATCTCGTGGTCCTCCGGCGCATACTCCGTCAGATCCTCCAGCACCGTCGCCGCGTCACGCAGGTTGCCCTGGCCGTGAAGGACATCGGCGAGACCCAGGTGGGACTCCCGGTCCTCCGGGCGAATCTCCAGGGCCTTCCGGAACATGGTCTCGGACTCGAAGGCAGATCCCTTGGCGGCCAACAGATGGCCCAGATGCCGGAACCCAGCCAGGCACGTCTCGTCCAGGTTGATAGCCGTCCGCAGGGACTGCTCGGCCTTCTCCAGGTTGCCCTGCTCGTGGTGGATTTCTCCCACTTCCAGGTGGACCGTGGTGTTCTTCGGATCTCCGAGCAAGATGGCCCCGTACTCCTCCAGAGCTGTCTCGGCATCGCCGGCGAGTCGCCAGCTTCGCGCCCGCTCCACCAGGGAGGGGATGTGGTGGGGGTCCTGACGCAGCAGCCGCTCCAGAGTCTCCCGGGCCTCTTCGTGGTTACCCAGACGGTTCTGGATGCAGGCCACCTTGTAGAGGCCGCTCTGATGGTCCCCGTCCAAATCCAGCACCTTCTGGTACTGAGTCAGAGACCGCTCGTAGTCACCCTGGTCGAACAGCAACTGCCCGGAGAGTACGTAGGCATCGAGGACTCTCGGATTCGATTCCACCGCCGCCAGCAGCTCCTCGGAGGCTCGGTCGAAGTCACCCTTGAGGTAATAGATCTGGCCCAGCTGGGAGTTGGTCCAGGCCTCCTGGGGCCGGTACTGCCGGACCTGCTGACAGACCTCGACAGCCCGATCGTAGTTGCCCAGCTTGCAGTAGAGACTGGCCAGCTCGAACTGCGCCGGCAGGTAGCTCTCATCGATCCGCAGACACTCCTTGAAAGCCTTCAGTGCCGCAGGGAAGTCCTCACCCACCAAATGCGTCGCACCCAGCTGATACTGGGCCTCCGCGCTGGCCGGGTCGGAGTCCGCCACCTGCTGGGCGATCTCCAAGGCACGGTCATAGTGGATCTCGTCGGAACCCCGCTGTGACAGGTACAGGTCCTTCAGGGCCCAGGCGGCTTGATGCAGCGACGGGTCCAGAGCCAGGGCCTTCTTCAATTCGTGGACGGCACGGGCACGGTTCTCTTCCCGGTTCTCCGCCTGCTCTCGGGCCTGCAATGCGTGGAGGGTGCCCAGCATCAGGTGAGGCATCGGGGCGCTCGGGTCACTGAAGATGTCGTCCTTGAGGGTCTGAGCTGCCTGAGCCATGCCTGCCGGATCGTTCCGGTTCACCCGGAAGTCCAGTTCCACGGCTCTCAACGCCGAGGTCAGGTGCTTCGGGTCCCGGTCCAGGGCTTGGCGGAACAGGGTCCGGGCCCGGGCGGTTTCCCGTCGTTCCAGATGAACCTGTGCCAGCTCACAGAGCACATCGGCCATCTCGAGCTCGTCCAGGTCGATGCCGCTCGAGAGCTGCAGGGAGGGGAAGTGGCGGAAGGCCTCGTACCGGCCCAGGAAGAGATCGAAGGCCTCGATGGCGCTGAGGTGACGCCCTGCGGACGCGTGGAGCCGGGCAGCCGCAAGGGGCGCCAGGAGCTGGGTCGGGTCCCGATCCAGGACGGTCTTGAAGTGCTCCCCGGCAGCGTCGAACTCGAGGGACTCGAGCTGCATCATCCCCAGCCGCAGATGGGCGGGCAGATGGAAGGGATCGCAGGCCAGGGCTTTCGCATACTCCCGGATCGCCTCGTCCTGGGAGCCGCCGAGAATCCGTGCCTCCAGCTCTCGAACCTCTCCGAGCTCGAAGAAGGCTGGCGCCGCCGTCGGGTCCAGTTCGATGGCCTTCTTGCAGGCCGCCAGGGCCCTGTCGACGGAGCCCTCTGAGATGTCTCGACCCATGTCCAGATGGGCGTATTTCATGCCCCAGTAGGCCCACAGGTTCAGTGGCTCGATTTCGATCGCCGCCTCGAACTCCCGGAGCGCCTGTACCCGGCCCTTCTCGGAGCCCTCCGTGAGGGGCAACAGAAGGTGACACATGCCGAGAGCGAACCGGAGAATCGAGTTGGTATGGTCCTCCTCGCAGCGCTCCCGGAAACGGTCGATGACCCGCCGGTACATAGAGTCCTGAGAAGGCGCACCACGATAGGTGAAGCGGTACTGGTAGATCTGCTTGATCCAGACCTCTCCCAACGATGGATGCAGCGTCAGGGCTTTCCGGTACTGCTCGATCGCTTCCTTGTATCGCTTCTGCAGACAGTAGACGTCTCCAGCCCGCAAGTAGGCACGGAAGTACTGAGGGTCAGCCTGCTGGGTCTTGAGGTACTCCTCGAGTGACCGGGAGAAGTCGCCGGCGAAGTAGGATCGCTCGGCGTCGATGAAGAACAGATCCGCCTGCTCCTGCCGCTCCAGCATCGAAACCTCGTCGCCGGCCGCATCGACGCCGCCGTCCGATACCAGGGGAGGTCCGGAGGACATCATTCCGGCAAAGGCCGGAAATCCGGTGCCCATGCTGACCAGGCCACAGGTCCGGTTGATCTTGTCGAAGAGCATGCATCTCTCTTCGAGGCAGGCAGCCTGGTCCGGCGTCGTGGCGGCCGGCAGGAGAAACGGGCAGACGAGCTTGGACATGAGTTTGGGGGGTCGAAGTGCGGGTGGAAGGTTTCCCGTGGCTGCAGTCCCGTGACTGCTCCCTGCCGTCAGGTTCGCTCCCGGGAACTTCCAGGAGTGAATTCTAGCCTTGATTCGTCTGTTTCGTCAGGCAGGGAATGGCCTGAACTGCCACATCATTACAAAAGCTATCGGTAGACAGCGCAAATTGTATGAAGTCTTTTGCCCTTCCGCTGCCCGCCCTGCCAGGACATGGGTTGCTGGCGGGGGAGCGGCGATCCGGAACAGGGAGTTCGGTGCAGATCTGGGGGACTGACTACAGGTCCGGAGCTTCCCTTGATCGGTCCAGTGAAACTGCGGGCGGAACGGGAGGTGGAACGAGTCCTCGAGTGTCCTGAACGCTTCTTCGACCTCGGCTGAGGAGCAGTTGCGCTGTACACTGGGGAGACGATGGAACCGGTAGAGACACCGATTCAGGAGTCCTCCTTTGGCCGCGTGGCAGCTGCGCTGAAGGACCCCACGATGATTGGCCTCTTTGGAGTTGCCCTTCTGCTGCGCCTTTGGGGAATTGGGTACGGCTTACCTCAGACGCCGCACCCTGACGAGCCGTTCATAACAGATCGGGCCGTCACCATTCTGAAGACTGGCATTATGGATCCCGGGTGGTACAGGTATCCGAGCTTTCTGATCTATCTCGTGACGTTTCTGGGATGGCTGTTGGAGGATGCCGGCGCGCCCTACGCGGGGTTCTTCTCGTCACTATGCCTGCTCTTCACCGTGCCACCTTCGCGCCTCCCGTGGTAAACTCCTCAGTGGAGTTGGTGTTCTTGCCAGCTCGACGAATCATCAGACCAGAATCAACCTCGGGGGTGCCGGGGTATCGACAGATGAGGGAGGCTGCAGGCTGCAATCCGAAGGTGACGGGGCGGCTTCGTTAAAACCCTGTCAAAAGAAGTAACTGCAGACACAGAGTTTGCAATGGCTGCCTAAGTGCCGCCCGTTCCACGATAGACTTGCCCGAGGTCTTTCGATGGAGCGCAACTTTTTCGGGCTAGAGTTTCCTCGATGCCTGTAGTGGAAACCGACCTTAACAGGCTAGGATTCAGTGCGGCGTGCTCGTGATGCCGGACTGGGTGCGAAGGCTCTAAACCACGGGACATGATTGTAGACGCCTGCTGCTCATCTTTTCTGGACGGGAGTTCAACTCTCCCCACCTCCACCAGTTTTCGGGACAACGACCGCCTTCCAGGAGGTCGTTGTTTCCAGCCCAGTAAACGGGCAGCCGCTGCGCCTATCCTTCAGTCCCAGAACTGATTGGTGGCCAGCATGTATCGCGAGGCCTCCAGAATCATCGTGAGCCTGTGGCCGGTGCGGCCGGCCTGGATGGAGTTAACCTGCTCGATCTCACGGGGCTTTCCGATGAGAAAAACTGTCCGGGATGTGAGGAGGTCGAGCAGCTCATCGAGGGTCTCCAGATGGTGTTCCCTGATCTGAGGCAAGTTATCCTCGAATTGCAGATCCCTCGGGCACTGAAAGGTGTAGACCGGCCGGCCCAGGTAGAACGGAACCGACGCGGCCGTCAGACGGCACAGGACGACAGCCGGCGCCTCCGGAAGCTCGGGAATCGCCCGCACCAGGGGCCTCATGGTCTTGTAGTGCAGCTCTGCCCTGTCGGCAAAGGGAGCAATGAGGACCGGAAACACAAGACCAGCCACGACAGTGGCCGTCACGATTGCGGAGAACCTCACGGAGGCCAGCAAGCTCCGGGTAGCGACGATGGCCCAGGCGAGGAAGACGACAAGGGTGGGTATCAGGTGGCTGCGAATCGCCTCCGATTCCGGTAGCGGCTTTACCCAGAGCAGTCCCGCCAGGGCCAGGCTCACGGTCCAGGCTCCCGCACAGACCGGGACGGCGGTGAGACGGCGGACCGCTGGCTGCTCCAGACAACGGTCCATCCAGGCTCCCAGCAACAGGGCCGCCGGCGGCATGAGGGGAAGGATGTAGGTGATCAACTTGGACTGGCTCAGGGAGAACAGGATGAAGGGCAGCAGGAACCACCAGAAGAACAGAGGTTCCCAGGTCTGCTCCCTGCCCCGGAATCGGCTCCAGGACTCTCGGACTGCCCCGGGGACAAACAGGCTCCAGGGGAAGAAGCCCACCAGGAAGACTCCCAGGAAGTAATAGACCGGCCCGGATCGCTTGTGTACCGTGGTGGCCACCCGATCGATGGTCTGGTGAAGGAGCCAGTAATCCAGCAGCCCCGGTGTCTCGAGAACGAGGGCTATGTACCAGGGCAGCGCCACGACGACGAACAGGGCGGGGCCCGCCAAGGGATACATCTGTGAAAGCTGCTTCCGGAGTTCTCCGTTATGGACGAGGGAGGGCAGCACCGCCGCGGCGATGAGAATCACACCGATGGGTCCCTTGGTCATGAAGCTGGCCCCCGCCAGTAACCACATGAGCAGAAACGCCGGTCTGTGGCCCCGCCGGCCCGCCACGAATGCGGCTATGGATGCGGTGGTGAAGAGGGTCAGGAAGAGGTCCGTGGTGAGGACCCGGGCGAAACTTCCGAACAGGGGTGTCAGGAGCAGAATCCCTGTACCGAGCAGGGCGGCACGTTCGCCGAAGCAGACTCGACCCAGCCAGAAAGTGAGAGCCAGCACGGCCAGACCGGCGGAGGCAAGAAAGAACCGGGCACCCAACTCGGTGACGCCGAAGAGACCATAGCCGCACTCGGTGATCCAGTAAGTCAGGGGAGGCTTGTGAAAGTGTTTGATCCCCAGGAAGCGAGGGATCATCCAGTCGCCGGTGAGGTACATCTCCCTGGCGGTCTCGGCGTATCGAGCCTCGCTGGTCTCGAGGAGGGCACGATCTCCCAGTCTGGCGAAGAGCAGGCTGAAGGCCAGAGCTGTCAGCAACAGCCGGGCGATCCAACGGCTCCTCGTCACCGGTTCAGATGTATCGACTCGGCTCCTGACAGAGACGCTCCACCTCGTCGATTTCCTTGGGTGCGGCGGCAGTCAGCACCTCGTTGCCGTCTTCGGTGATCCGGACGTCGGCCTCGATCCTGACGCCAATGTTCCCCCACTTCTCGTCGGCCCCCTCGGATCTCTCGGCGACGTAGATGCCAGGCTCGACGGTGAGCACCATTCCGGATTCAAGGATCCGAGAATCGCCGTCCTTCCGGTAGTCACCTACATCGTGGACGTCCATTCCCAGCCAGTGGCTGGTCCGGTGCATGAAGAACTTCGAAAAGGTCTGCTTCTCCATGATCTCTTTCAGGGTTCCCGAGAGCAGGCCCAGCTCCAGGAGTCCGGGAGCGATCACATCGACTGCGGCCTGGTGTACATCCAGGAAACG